>JBNJDY010000119.1:0-2577 GCA_051745305.1 Thermoplasmatota archaeon | reverse complement strand
AAAGCCATGAGATAAAGTACTATTTGGAATGAATTCTGTTGAAAAGCTTTATATGTGTTTTGTAGGTGATTACCGATATGGAGAAAGTCTCTTTCATAATCCCAACACTCGATGAAGTCGAGGGTGTAACCGGTGTGATAGATAACATCCCTGAAAGAGAATTGAAAAACAGCGGTTTTGAAGTTGAAATTTTGATTGTGGATGGTGGTTCGACCGACGGTACCCGTGAAGTGCTCAAAGATTACGATGTTCAGGTCTATTTAGAAGAGGGTGGAAAAGCATCTGCAGTCAGGAGGGGTATTAAAGAGAGCTCTGGAGATTACGTTTTTTTGATAGATGGGGACGGCTCCTATCCATGTGACAAGGTTTCTTTGATGCTGGATAAGTTACAGAACGGGACTTCCATGGTCCTTGGGAACAGATTTTCCGGTGACGTCCAGGATGGGGCCATGTCCCGGCTGAATAGATTCGGTAATAAGTTTCTGACCTCAATGGCCAACCATATTTATAGAACTGATATATCTGACCTCTGTACAGGGCTCAGAGGGATAAAATCGGAATGTTTAAACGGTGAAATACCTGGTAAAGGTTTTGAAGTAGAAGCAGCACTCCACACCATGATGTGTGATATGGATATCTGTGAAGTACCTATATCCTATAAAAAGCGCAAAGGAGAATCAAAGTTGAAAGTAAGGGATGGATTCAAGATCGCTAAAAGGTTATTGTTAGAGAAGATGTTCTAAATTTAAAAAAAAGAAAAGAAAGGTTTTTTTATAATATAGCTAGTCCAGAGTCGACGTTGAAGTTAAAAGCTATTCCGAACCAACCTACGATTATCAGTGCTAATGCGAACCCAGCTATACCTATCTTGAACCACTTGT
This sequence comes from Thermoplasmatota archaeon, assembly GCA_051745305.1. Classification (GTDB taxonomy): domain Archaea; phylum Thermoplasmatota; class Thermoplasmata; order Halarchaeoplasmatales; family Halarchaeoplasmataceae; genus Saliniplasma. The sequence continues at coordinate 1,696 of JBNJDY010000119.1, read as the reverse complement.
TCCAGTCATCTCTGTAGAATGCTGCTAAAAGCAGAACACCGGCTACAATGAACACACCTATGTCCATGAGTATATTGCCAGTGTATCTCATACTGTTTTCAGATGCCTGGTGGTCCTGCCTTACCTCCGCGCTTGGAGGGCTGCTGCCATAGTTGGTTCTGAAAGGAGCAGCACTTATCAAGATAGCTCCTAATAATATTATTATCAGACCTAGCATGACCATCTTTGGCATCCATTCGTCGCTTGCTAATTTCTTGAAGAAAGGTTCACTTGGTTGTTGTGGTGGCATGTGTTGTGGTTGGTATTGCTGCTGTGGGGGTTGCTGCTGATACTGCTGTTGTTGATACTGCTGTGGCGGTGCCTGTTCTTCACTTGGACTTTTTTCACCAAAAGTTTCCTCTTCCATATTTTACACCTTTGAAGTTTATAATATACAGTATATATATGTTTTTTGCGAAATCGGAGGTATATGGTGGATCCTTCAGTCCTTCTCTTCTAACTTCTCTTCTAGTTCGGCTATCCTCTCTTTCAACTCTTCGATTTCGTCCTTCGATGGTCCAAGGATTTTTTTGTATGTGGATCTTATAGACTTTAACGGGTCTTTCATCAGTTCTGAGTACTCATCTGATAAACTCATGATCTTTTCTTTGATGTCTGGTCTTTTGATCCTGGTTTTTTTCCAGAAATCACTGTACATGTCATAGTATTTGTCGGGGATCTGGTCCAACATCTTTTCCATGTCTTCTGAGATCGAGATCCATATCTTGAACAGTTCATCAGCTTCTTCTTGGTGTTCATCCGCTAAGTCTTTAACCTCTTTACGTATCTTAGTCGATAGTTCCTCCCATGTTTCTAACAGTTCTGCCTCTTCTACCTTTAAAACATCTTTACTTTTCTCCACTTCATCCCGGATATCCTTGATCATATCGAACCACAGTGGGTATAGATCTCTCATGTCCTTTTTTTCATCCTGGATGATCCTCTGACTGTCACCTATATACTCATATATGATCTCTTTGATATCCTCCCTTTTCATTTTCATCTCTCCTCGGATATCTTTTAAACCGCTGTTCATCTCCTTTAAGAGCTTCCCCCATCTCTGTTCCAGCTCTTCCAGTTCTTCTTTTGGGATACCTGTTTCGTCCAGTTCCTTTTGAAATCTGTCAGATTTGATACCCCATTTATCTTCGATATCATCCCAGTGTTTTTTATGAGTGCTTTTGATATCTTTCAAGCCTTTATCAGCTTCTTTTTTCAACCCCTTCCAGAATTTCTGGATATTCTGTGACTCCTCTTGTATCAAATTTTCCAAGATGTTCAGAGTTGAGATCAATTTTTCTTTTTTTTCCTCTTTACCCTTTGAAACTTTGATGGTGATCTCTCCCTCTTGTTCTTTGACAGCCTCATAGAATTTCACGTCTTGCATACGTTCAGCTATCACATCTTTAGTTTGAGAATCCTTGAAATCAAAGTTTAGGTCTTCAAATATCTCCTTCATTTCCTCCTTAGTGAATTCCTTTTTAAGGTCTTCTATTATATCTTCTGAGTCTTCGTATATCTTCATATATCTTTCATGTAATTCCTTCATGGTTAAATCTCCCTATGTAAATTATAAAGACCGAAGAGACTAATATAGTTTTTCAACAAGATAAGTCAAAGTTAAGTAATATAAAATAATAGAAAAAGAGGTGTAAAA
>JBNJDY010000118.1:0-2682 GCA_051745305.1 Thermoplasmatota archaeon | reverse complement strand
ATGGACGATCAGGGTAGTGGACCTGAGTCATGGTCTGATTTCTTCGGAGAATGGCTTGGATACCTTGCGGATGCTGCGGAATTACTCAAAGAAGGATTGGTAGCTATCGGTAACTTCATAGTCGACTTAGGGGAGGCTATCGTTGATTGGGGTATGGCAGTAGTAGGAGGTATAAAAGACGCTTTCAGTGCAGTGAGAGATGCGGTGGACGAGGTTAAAGAGATGGTAAAGAATCTTGTTGATTGGGTTTTAGAAACCGTAGAAAATATTGTAACAGAGGTGATTCAGCCTTACATCGAGGATATAAAGGATGCTATTGACGAGTATGTGATTAGTTTGGGACAGGCTCTTGAAGAGGCTTTCTTAGAATATGAAGGTAATAATGGAAACATAAGCGAGGAAACAGGTCATAGAGTGAACGAAGTGATGGTTGGATCTCTGTATAAGATATTGCTCGGTATCTCAGCGGCACTTGTAGGTGCTACCGTTGCCTTGACATACAGCATCCCTATTGCAGGAGTGATAGCTGGTGCAATTGGAAGCATTGGTATGTCAGTTATTCTACTCAATATAATTGGAGAGGCAGATTTTGATGGATTTCCTTCGATCTCTTGGGGCACACCATCTACTATGACCGTAGGAGGTATATTCGAATTAGCAAAAGGTCATATTGAGGAAAATGTTAACTCTCCTTCTAACCTTGAAGGGATGTTGGAGGCTTTGTCCATAATTTTCAGTAATTTTGCTATAGGATTAAATGCACAAATCGCAGCTTCAACCGTGGATCCTTCCGGTTTTGTAGGAGTAATCACCAGTATTTGTGTTGTACTACTATCACTTTTCATGATCAATCGGGTACTTGACTTGCATAGGTCTGGAGAAGTATCTGATTTAATATTGAATATGGTGGCAATTGCTGTAATAGGCTACTCATTCATTGTCGGTTTGGTATCAGTATTGGCAGCTCCGAGAGTTATGAAAAGCTCTCCAGGTCTATTGGGTTATGCTGTTGCGGCTCCTGTTTCTGCCTTTGCTGGGGTAGGATTGGGGATTGGAGCATTATTGACGGGGTGAATAATGAACACAGATAAAATTCGATGGAAAAAACCCTTCGGCCGAAGTTATCATAACAAGCGAAATTTAGTCATTGTTATAGCTATATTTTTAAGCTTTATTGCTATGGGTGGGATTTTTTCTGTTCTCACAGATGAAATCATTCTTCTTTATATATTTCTAATTCTAGGATTGAGTCTCAGTCTAGGGATGGGTGCTATTTACCGATATGTTACATCTGAATTTCCAAAGAAAATAGGTTATGATTCCGAGAGATTGTATTATATGGATAGAGAGGATGACCTTCAAAGAATTCGTTTTGCCGACATCAAACAGATGACAGCAGGTCAGAATTCAAAAGGCCCAATAGTGGTGACATTAAAAAATGGCAGAGAGATATCATCTGGGCCTGGAGTTGGAGAAGAATTTGGAAGATCGATGTTGGAGGAATTTGTACGATGGACGAACGAGAATACGGATAAATACGCAGAAGTTGAGATGAAAGATATCAGTTCTATTCCTGAAGTTAGAAAGTTTGTAGTAGAACCCTCTGAAAGAGGGAAAAGAGACTCTGAATCTATAAATTATGAATGGCTTTTAACCAGTATCTTTGGATGGATTTCTGGAGTAGGTTCTTTGATTTATCTTATTTATGACCATGGGTTTGGTCTCTTAAGAGATCCAATATTGTTTTCTCTCCTAGTTAGTGCTGGACTGATTTTATGGATTAGCTATAATGCTAGTTCCCATATCAGAAAATAATAATAAATGCAGGGGGAGCATATGGTTGGGTAATTGAGGAGTTAAATCACGGCATAAAAATAAACTAAAAGGTGAACTCTACTAGCGAAGGTATACCAGTAAAGCAAAGTCTTTCCTCTGACTGGAAACTGTGGTATCGAATTTATAAGCAATAATAATTTATAAATCTACTAACTATTAAGCACAATATTGCGGAGGAAATAGATTGAGTGAAGTGTTTCCAGACAAAGTTGTATCGGCGGATGTCATTTCTTACGATGGTGATTCAGATGACTTAATCCAGTCACATATCGACTCGTTCATTCCTCCGGTTGATCCTAAAGAAGGGGTGATAGAAAAAGAAAATCTAGATGAACTTTTGGACGAAGAAAAAGACATTTCTTCTGGTTCTGTAGTGGGGATCATCTCCGGAGAGGTATCTTATGATGATGCAGAGAAGATACTGGAAATGATACTCCATTCCGAAGAAAATTCAGAGGATCAGATAGCGAACTATACGGTTCTAGATACACCTGTCAATATCGGGTTAGCACCGGACGTGATCCGGTTGATCCCATGGACAGGCTTCGAGATGGACGATCAGGGTAGTGGTCCCGAATCATGGTCTGATTTCTTCGGAGAATGGCTTGGATACCTTGCGGATGCTGCGGAATTACTCAAAGAAGGATTGGTAGCTATCGGTAACTTCATAGTCGACTTAGGGGAGGCTATCGTTGATTGGGGTATGGCAGTAGTAGGAGGTATAAAAGACGCTTTCAGTGCAGTGAAGGACGCGGTGAGCGAGGTCGTGGAGCTACTAAGTTCTTTGGTAAATTGGGTGAAGGATTTTGTTAGAGGTTATATCGGACCCATATTTGAAGATATCAA
>JBNJDY010000117.1:0-2689 GCA_051745305.1 Thermoplasmatota archaeon | reverse complement strand
CATCACTCCTGAACTCACCCGCCTAGCCCTGAACTCCCAGCCAAAGAATACAAAAAAGTCACCCCATGAGATCGTTCAGGACTTTTTCATAATCAACGATTCAACCACAGTAGCTACCGAACTTCCAGTATTCATACGGCCGAAAGAAGTAAAACTAGACCTCGACGAACCGATCACCGGCCACATCGACCTTATCCAGATCAGGTTCAACAACATCTTCATATTAGACTACATCACGAGAACTCGTTCGAAGTGAAAGGAGGAACTCGTTCCTGCGCAAACCGAACCTGAACCGACCGGAAAACCACGCATCCCAATTACAACTCTACAAGCAAGCCCTCCAACACCGAACCTCGATCCCAGAACACAAGATCCACACGGCAGCCTCCGCAGGACTTCGTCCGAGGATCGAGGGATGAAATCCTGCTGATTCAACCGCCACGCCTACTACGGATTCAACCGATGATTACCGATATATCGACGAAACTTACCATATACCACCAATATCGTCAAAATAACCGTAAAGCTTATTACCCATATTATAACATAACTAGACGTATATGTCTAATAAAAACAAAAATAGCGTAAATGTCCCCTCACTTTCACCCACAGAGCAAAAGATATATTCAGAACTTTATTCAGAGAGGGTGATCACCACCGATGATGTCAAGGGTATCATAGGCCAAAAAGCCCCTGATTACATAACTAATCTTAGGGGAAAAGGCTACATAAAAAAGATAAGGAAAGGACTGTACGCTATAGCTCCTCCGGATATGATAGGTGAAGACATTAAACCGGACAAGTTTCTTATCGCCAACAAAGTCAAGGACGAGTACTATATCTCCCACCATTCTGCTTTGGAGATCCACGGACTGGCTCAAACCATACACAACCGGGTTTACATCACATCAACAACGCCCAGCAGATCTTTTAGATACGAAGACATCGAATATAAATTTATAACCACAAAACATTTTTTCGGTTTTGAGGAAAAAAACCGATTGAACTCAACTTTAACCGTCAGTGATAGGGAAAAAACTATACTGGACTGTATCAGGAATATCAAGTACGCAGGGGGATTAGAAGAACTGATCAAGAGTCTTGAGGGGGTACCAAGTCTAGATCGGGATAAGATGACCGACTATCTAGATAGGATAGAAGAAAATAGCCTATACCAGAAGACTGGTTTCCTCCTTGATGAACTCAATATCCAAGTCCCGATAGAGGATGAACTCCTTTCTAAGGTGGGAAAAAGAACATATTACATAGATGAAAGCAAGGATTCTTATTATGTGAGTAAGTGGAATCTGATGGTTCCAAAAAGGTTCAAGGAGTGGATCACAAGTGCCTAAGTTAGATAGACAGATGTTCGAAGAATTATCCAGAGAAACAGCTTTTCAGGTAGATATTTTGGAGAAAGTTTACAGACTGACTGAAATCCTAACAGAGATATCCAATACTGAATTGAGTGATTTTTTAGTCTTAAAAGGTGGAACAGCTATAAATTTCGTCTATCTAGACCTGCCTAGATTGTCCGTTGATATAGATATGGATTATATCGGGTCGACTGAAAAAGAAAAGATGTTGAAAGATAGAGAAAATATATATGACCTATCTAAAAAAGTATTCAAAACAATAGGATACGAAACTGAACATACACGATCTTACGCTCTAGATAAGTACAATCTCTATTATCAGAACTCTGTTGGTAACAGAGACAGAATAAAATTTGAAGTGAATTATCTTAAAAGAGCAACGGTTCTAAAACCTATAGATATGGAATTCAACCATATCTTCGAGTTAAAAAGATTTAAAATACCGACACTCCAAATAGAAGATTTATTCGGTCGAAAGATGAATGCATTAGTCAGGAGGGCTACACCAAAAGATCTTTTTGATATATTCAAACTTTTGAAAAGCGATCTAGAATATAACAATGATCTACTAAAGAAATGCTTCATATTCACCATGTGTCTCGACGAAGATCCAAGGAATATAGAATATGAAATCTTCAAAGAAATTAGCGAAAGAGATGTATGGACTTCTTTAACACCGATGTTAAGAAAGGGGGAAAAATTTAGTCTGCAAAAGATGAGGGAAGAAGTGGAACCATTTCTTAAAAAAATGATCGACTTCTCAGAAAATGAATATGACTTCATAAAAGCACTTTTTGATGAAGAAATATATGATATTGACATTCTTTTTGAAGAAGGTGGCTATAACGAAAAACTTGTAGAACATCCTGGAGTAGAATGGAGATTGAAAAATCTGTAGATAAACCATGCATAGGTAGATTAATGAATTTAAATACTTAACCTATGTACTAATCTCTAATACTCCTTAAAATCTAAAACATCTTAAAATCACGTTGAAAACACCTTAATATTACAGTTAACAACTGTACTGTTGTAGGAATTACATTCTTGCTAAATTAAACCCAAAACACACCTCGAACACGTTCCAAAACCTCTCAAAACCCCTCCCAATATCCCCACCAGACGCCCTTCGTAATACGAACACCGTCAGTTCCCCCCACCATCCAGACCTCAATTTTCACCATCTTAGTCATCCATTTTATCTCTACGATCTTTCAGAAAACTACCAGTTTTCTAAACGATATCGGGAATGTAATTCCCGAAATAACGTCGTCTGTTAATCATATTTTGATTACGAACGCCGTCTGGTAACT
>JBNJDY010000116.1:0-2778 GCA_051745305.1 Thermoplasmatota archaeon | reverse complement strand
CGATAGATCGAACGTTAGGTCTGATAGGCAATTTCGTAGGTATCGATAGAAGTTACGTATTCCTATTTGACGAAGAAGATGGAGTTATAAATAATACACATGAGTGGTGTGCAGAAGGAATAGAATCTCAGATCGATAAGCTCCAGGATATCCCTATTTCGCTTCTCTCATGGTCTATGGAACAGCTGGAAAGTGGATTAAGCATCCATATCCCAAGAGTTGAAGATCTTCCCCCAGAAGCTGAAGAAGAGAAAAAAATGTCCCAGATGCAGGATATACAGTCTATATTGTTAGTTCCCTTGACATGGAAAAACGAACTAAAAGGATTCATGGGTTTCGACTCAGTAAAAGATGAAAGGAGTTGGGAAAGCGAAGATGTCATCTTGCTCGACACTTTTTCAGACATTATCACCAACACATTAGAGCGTAAAAAAGCCGAATCAGCTCTCAAAGAGAGCGAGGAACGGTATCGAGAACTGGTGGAAAGTTCGTTCGCAGGGATAGGTATAACCACTCTAGATGAAGATTTTATATTCGTAAACGACAGATTCGCAGAGATGCTAGGGTACGAAAAAGATGAATTGATCGGTAAAAATATAGCAGATATATGCCCTGAAGATGAATTAGATATATTCAATAAAGAAACAAAGATCCGGAAAAAGGGTAAAAGAGGTAGTTACGAATCAAAGCTGTTAAAAAATAATGGAAATTCAATAAGTGTGAAAATATATGCCAATCCATACAAAGATTCCGACGGCAGTATTATAGGAACCACTGGCGTGGTCACTGACATCACGAATATCAAAAAAGCTGAACATGCATTGAAAGAAAGCGAAACTAAAATAAAAAAGCTGTACGATTCCTCTGTGGTATTCAGCAGCATCGACAACTTAGAGGAACTATATACAAAAGTTATCGAAATAGCTAGTGATATATTGGATTTCGATGTTTGTACCGTATCCATCGAAACCAATGGAAGATTAGTTGTAAAAGCGAGTACAGAAAAAGAACTGGTGAACAATTACAGTTTACCCGTGGATGAAGGGATAGTAGGTAAGACTTATCGGAAAAAGAAATCGTACTTGATCCGCGATGTTAAACAGGATCCAGATTCTGAACCTACAGACATCAGATTTAGATCGGGTATTAGTTTACCTATAGGAAATTATGGGGCTTTCCAGGCTCTATCCTACAAAGACGAATACTACGATGAAAATGATCTCGAATTAGCAGAACTGTTCATATCACACATCGAAGAAGCAGTGAGAAGGATTGAAGTCAAAGAAAGAGAATCTTTACTTCATTCCCTACTCAGACATGATGTTAAAAATAAAGCGCAGATAGTACATGGTTACCTACAGCTCCTAAACGATTTGGATATATCCAAAGAAGGACGTACCTTCCTTGAAAAATCATTGAAAGCGAATAAAGATAGTGTGAATCTCATCGATAAGATAGGACTTTTGATAAAAGCCAAAGAGGAGAAAGTCAAAGAAGTGAATTTGACCTCTGTGATAGCAGAGACCGTTGAAAATTTCTCTAAATTTGCGGAATCTAAGAATATCGAGATAAGAACTGATTTTTCCGATGAGGTCGGTATGGTTAAGGCCGGTTCTTTACTTGAAGAGGTTTTTTCTAACCTGATCGAGAATGCTATAAATCATTCTGAATGCAGTAAAATAATGATATCTCGGAGGGATCAAGAAGAGTTTATCATCACTTCTATAGAAGATGACGGTATCGGGATCCCAGAGGATAAAAAGGAATTGATATTTAAAAAAGGTTATACTACAGATAAAGGAAGAGGGACCGGCTTGGGTCTCTTTTTGGTCAAAATGCTTTTAGACGAGTACGAAGGGGATATAGAAGTTAAAAACTCCAAGATGGATGGATCTAAGTTCGAAGTGAAGCTAAAAAGAGCTCATTGAATACATTACGAGATAAATATACCAAAACTAATTATATGTCCTTGCAAATAATCCTTTCCTTGGGGATATACCAGATGGATAGAAAATCAATATTACTTGTAGACGAAGAGAAGGGTATCCTAGACCAGGCTAAAGTATTTCTTGAAAGGGAGGATGAAACGTTCGACATCACTACAACTGATTCGATTCATGATGCATTAAGCTTTGTTGATGAGTACTATTTTGACGCAGTAGTATCAGCTTACAACAGTATTGATATCGATGGAATTGAATTTTTGAAGACCCTTCGAGAAGAGAGGGGGATCGATATACCATTTATTTTGTTCATAGATAAAGATAGAGATGAAATAGTTAAGAAAGCTCTTGAGAAAGGTGCTAATGGATACATAGTAAAAAGTGGAGATCCTAAAAAAAAGTACAAGATTTTGGCAGAGATAATTGACCAGGAAATGAATCGACACAGAACTAAAACAGAGGTTTTTAGAAACGAGAAAAGATACATGCAGGTATTTGATAATACCCGTGACGGATTACTGCTGATCGATGCTGAAACGGGTGTGATAGAAGAGGTTAGTTCAGGGCTATTAAATTTACTCGGTACCTCAAAGGACGATCTTATGGGAGAAAAGATATGGGATATAGAAGCCTTTCAGAATCTAGTTAAAGATAAGAACTTATTCAAAGAGATCGTGAAAGAAGAAACCTACCTTATAGATGAAACCATATTGGGAACTAAAAATGAAGAAATATCTGTAGAACTGGTTATGAGCAAGTTCGAAGTCGGGTATGAAAAATTTGTCCAATTCCATTTTTTAAGATCAAATATTCAAAAAAATTGTATGAACGAATT
>JBNJDY010000115.1:0-2940 GCA_051745305.1 Thermoplasmatota archaeon | reverse complement strand
ATGTGTTATCACTTTACAATTTTATATGATGAAAACTTTTTATATCTATGTTCCATTTGGTCTATTTGATGGTAGAGGAAAAAAGTAGTGAGGATGATCAAAAATATTGGAAAAGTAGCACCAATAAAAGTTCTGAAAGATTGTTTTTGATATTTGTTACAGTCTTTATCATCATGCTTATCATCACAGTCTCACTGGGAGTTTATACTTATATGAGATATCAAGAACTGCATGAAAGACCAAAGATCCGTGCAGAAAACGCCCTTTTCGAATTTGAAAATTCAACGACGGATGAAGCGAATATCACAGTACATCTGACATTAGTCAATGAAGGGGAGAAAAAGAGCGGGGACCTAACACTTGAATGGGTCTTGATGGAAAAGGAAACAGAAGATGAAAATATCTTTTTGATAAAGGGTGAAAAAGATATCGAACCTATAGAAAGGGATGGGGAACAAGAAGTAACATTCGATATAAAATTACAACAGGGAGATTATACTATAGGTTACAGGACATACGACGAAGATATATTCAGCTATGAAGGCAGGCAGGATATCCAAGTTACTGAAGATGATGTAACGAGAGGTATCCCTGAAGATGAAAAAGAAGGATTAGATGAAGAAGCTACACCGATGATATCAGGGCCTATAGCATTGATAGTGATATTGATAACGGCATTGATCTGGTCGAAGATCAGGAGGAGAGAAGATGAAAGATAGGAACGAGGCTATGAGTGGAGCTGAAATGTTCTTTTTGTTAGTGATCATCTTTCTTATACTTATGACCGGAAGCATGGTATATGCTCTCCAGCAGTTCGGACCCGAAAACGAAGTCTATCTCGCCATAGAAGACGTGTATATCCAGGACGGTGGAGACGACTTCACCGCACACGTATATCTGAGTAACCTAGGGATACCGGATGCTGATGCAGAGATGAGATGGAGGGTCATCGAGGGAGATAGATTGATCGGTGATGGAGAATCATCGATCTATGTAGAAGGTAGAAAAACCTCCTGCTATAATTTCGATATCACAGAGGATATGGAACCTGGTACCGAGTATGAGATCGAGATCGAGGTCCTACATGAAGGAGAACGATACGAAGAGGTAACGATCATATTTACACCGTGAGAAACTAAATACTCGATTGTACATGATGTTGATTGCAATAAATCAGGGGGAAACTGACGATGGTTGCCACTGATATTTTGTTATGTGTAGGATTTTTGTAAAATACTTGGTTTATTGTTTAGAGGATTCAATCTAATGAATATACTTCTATATTTTTTGCATTCACGTCATATTCTTCTATCAGTTTAAACATATCCTGTTTATATTGAATTGGAATCATGATCGAACTTTTACCGGTCTTTTTTCCGCCCCAGTTCTCCAATAGACCGATGATTTTTTTATCCTTGGATTTAAATCCATAAAGTTTGTTGAGGAAGGAACTTCTGCTCCTACCTATTTTATCCCAGTAGAATATTATCTTATGTTCAGTTCCGATAGGTTCTTCAGTTGTCTTGTACCTACCCCATAGTACTTTCCCCGTGGAAGATATACTTCTGTGTAGATCCCCCCATTCACTCAATTCGCCGACCTTCAATTCTATATCGTTGTTTACACCTTTAGATCTAAAAAGAGTATATTCTCGACTATCGTAAAATTCTTCCAGTATTTCGTTGACCTTTTCTTTTATATCATGGGTAGTATCAACGAATATATCTACGTCGCTATCTCTGTCAGCAGTACCTCTTGCGACACTTCCGTATAGTATTATATTATCTATCTTCGAGATCTCTTCACCCAATCTTTCTATCATAAATGAGGTGAATCTCACCGCATAGGCTTGGAGTATTTCATCCAATTGTATCACCTACCTCCACTTCTACGATATCTTTTATCTCAAAAAACAAGTCTATTTTCTTTTTTATGGTTCCTTCGTCTTCTATCGGAGAGCCATATGCGATATCGTTCCTGCTCCTCTCTATCTCTCTAGCTTTATCCAATATAAGCTCTAATTTACTTATCTCGTTTAAATCGCCGGTGATCTGGTTTTTCAGTTTTTGATGAGGTCTTTTCTTCTTTATCCAATCATGTTTGATCCTAGCTCCTGGTTTCATGATATCAAGTTTGTGAAAATAAACCTCGATCATTTCAGAAACACCTAAAGATAACATCATCGCCAATCTTCTTTGATGGCTCTTTAATCCTTTAGGATCCTCTAGAGCTGTTTGTATCTCATCCATTACCTCTTCTAGACTTTCTCCATGTTTTTCAAGTCTCACGATGACACCTGTCATCATTATTAGGTGACAAGTGTCATTTATACTTTTTTATGACATGTGTCATTTTGTTTTTATGACAAGTGTCATTACCTAGAAAGGATGAGGGGTTATCATTCGATGAATTCCACTCATCTCTCGGTTCTGTGAAAACACTCAAGATATGGTGGATGTTTGAGGGAATTTTTGATCTGATCGATGTCAGGTGGATGAGAAAAGTGGAGAGGATGTACGATGAGTGTACCGAAAATTCCATGTTTGTTGGATCGAGGGAATCGATAAACTCAAAGAAAAGTTTAAGTAAATTTATGTATATACACATATTACACAGGTGATTAAATGCCGAACATGACCCTTTCCGTTTCAAAAGAATTGAAAGACATGATGGATAAACATCCAGAGATCAATTGGAGCGAGGTAGCAAGGCAGTCGTTCAGGGAAAAACTGACCGATCTCGAATTTCTTGAGGAATTCAAATCTAGGAGCGAATTGACGGAAGAAGAGGCACTAGAACTCGGGAAAAAAGTCAACGAATCTCTACGGAAAAGATACGAGGAGAGTTCTTGAATGGATGTAGTCGTAGATGCCAACATCCTTTTTTCGGTACTGATAAAGGATGGCGGGACAGCCAAGGTAATGTTTCGAGATGAATTAC
>JBNJDY010000114.1:0-2949 GCA_051745305.1 Thermoplasmatota archaeon | reverse complement strand
TCTTCTTCATTGCCATCTATATCTATTACAGCACGAGAATAACTGGGTATCGTGTTCCTTTTATTACCACCTTCAATATGTTGAATTTTTAAGGTATTGCCGTCTTTAATATCTCCGGCTTCGTACAATATTCTGCTTAAAATCTTATTTGCGTTCCCCCTTCCTTTATGTATATCCAGTCCGGAATGACCTCCATGCAACCCGTCGATGACAACTTCAATAAATTCGTCTTTATCTGTTTCTTCGAATTTAACTGGTAACTTAATTAGAGTATCTCCAGAACCGGCACAACCTATGATAAAAGTACCGAATTTCTCGCTGTCCAAATTGATCAAAGTTCTCCCGTCGAAATAACCGGGTTCAATCCCTTTAGCCCCGTCTAGTCCTGTTTCCTCACTAACGGTGAAAAGGAATTCCATAGGTCCATGGGCCAATTCATCATTGGTCATCATAGCTAGTGATATAGCGATCCCGATACCGTTATCAGCTCCCAAGGTAGTTCCGTCCGCGGTGATCCAACCGTTTTCTTCCTTAATGGGTATTGGATCTTGAGAGAAATCATGGTCACTACTACTGACCTTTTCACATACCATATCCATATGAGACTGTATAACCAATGGGGGGGCACTTTCAACGGTTCCCGATTTTTTTACTAGCACATTCCCCACGTCGTCTACATCCACTTCATTCCCATGCTCTTCTGCTACAGATTTTATGTATTCCCTGATCTTTTCCTCTTCTCCAGAACATCGGGGGATCTTAGTGATATCTTCAAAATAATTCCAAACTTCTTTCGGATTTAAATTCTCCATAATTTCTATCTCCTTTGTGTATTAATTTGATTTTTTAGGTACCTATTTAAACTTTTGTAAATTATTCAATTTAACATACATTTATTTTTTATTCTAAGGCATAATTCAAGATTTCGAATAAACCTAATTTTTATTTGACAAAATTTTACACAAAAAGCATATATACGTTAGTTTTTAATAGATAATAGAAACGAGGTGTAATAACTTGTCTATAGACCCGATCAGTACAAGAATAGTGAAAAATGCATTAGATTATATATCGGAGGAGATGTTTTGGACAGCTATAAGAACTGCGAAAAGCAGTATTTTGTATGAAACGTATGATTTCGCTCCAGCATTGACTGATGAAAACGGAGATTTGATTTCCATAGGTTTAGGTGTTCCCGCCTTTTTGGGGACGATGCCTTTCGTGGCTAAAAACATGATGAAAGATATCGAGGACTTCAACTTAGACTTAGCTCCTAATGATATCTTTGTTTCTAATGACCCTTTCAAAGTCGGTACACACATGAATGATATCGCCCTCTCTATGCCTATTTATTATGGCGATGAGATCATCTCGATAGGTACAATCAAAGCTCATGTAAACGATGTAGGAGGAATGAATCCCGGTTCTTGGGGTCCAAATGCTGAAGAGATTTACCAAGAAGGTGTTAGGATACCGACATCTCATTTCTATGAAAAAGGAGAGCTGAACAAGGAATTGGCAAATATAATTAGACATAATTCTAGAGTGCCTGATTATGTATATGGTGATTTAGAAGCTCTTGCAGCATCTTTGAGATACGCGTATAATCGGATCAATGAATTATGTGATAAATATGGGGTAGAAACCGTAACACACGCTATGAAAAGTAGGATAGACGATGGTAAGGTAATAGCTAAAGAAAATCTCAAAAAGCTCCCTAAGGGTAAGTTCCATTCAGAGCAAAAAATACTCAAATATGAAGGCATGGATGAGGATATAACTTTGAAAGCCGATGTTGAGATTACTGACGAGAAATTCAAAGTAGATCTAACAGACAACCCTGACCAAGTTAATGCACCTATCAACACAGCTTATTCAGGAACATTCGCTTCTGTAGCCACTATCTTCACCGCTTGTACAGATCCACACGTAAATCTTAATCAAGGGTATTTAGAACCTATAGAAATCGATGTACCAAAAGGTTCGATATTGAATGCAGTTCCACCAGCTCCTGTGAGTTGTTACTGGGAAACTATGATATATGTATTTGATTTGATTTGGAAATCTTTAGCATCCGAGTTACCGGACAAATTAACCGCTGGACATTTTGTTTCAGTCGTTGCGGAAAATATCGGTATGGTTGATCCTAGAGATGATATATACAAAATATTAGTAGAACCTAACCCTGGAGGATGGGGTGCAGGTATTGATAAAGATGGAGAATCATGTTTGGTTTCAGCAGGTGATGGAGAGACCTTTATTCATCCAGTAGAAATCATTGAGAGAGAATATCCCATAAGAGTCGAATGTATGAGATATAATTTAGAAGATGGGGTTGGACACGGTAAGTACAGAGGCGGTTTCGGAATGAAAAAGGATTACCGGATATTGGCTGATAAAGGCAGTTTCACTACTTCTATAAACAGGATCAAGTATCCTCCGTGGGGAATAGAAGGAGGCGAATATGGTTCTTGCAATCATATGACGCTCATCCGTGACGGTGAAGAGATATGGGATGGCGGTCGAATGCTCAATTTCTCACTTAAAAAAGGTGATATAATCAGTATACGAAGTGGCGGTGGTGGAGGATGGGGAGACCCACTCCAAAGAAATCCGAAACTAGTACTACAAGATTACAAGAATGGCTTAGTGGATGCTGACACCGCCCATGAAAAATACGGTGTTGTAATAGATGAAGAAAATCTAAAGATAGATACTGAATATACAGAAAAATTAAGAAAGAAAATGATTGAGGAAAGAGGACCTGCAAAGACTATACCAAAAATAAGGGATATATAAAATCTTTAAAATATATTTCAAAACTCTGGTAGATGTATAATATGGACTATGAAAAGAATTTAGAAAATTTGAAAACTGTTATGGCAAATTCCTATGATGGGGCCTTGATAACCCCGGGTTCTAATCTTTTTTATTTAACCGGTTTGAACC
>JBNJDY010000113.1:0-3061 GCA_051745305.1 Thermoplasmatota archaeon | reverse complement strand
GAACTGTTCGAAGAGGAAGAGGAATTCGGTGAAGAAGACGAAGAACTCTTCGAAGAAGAAGAGTGATAATCTCATCCCAAAACCCCTTTATTTTTTGTTTTTTTCTTTTTTTAATTGTTATAAAATAGAGGTTAGAAACAGTTGAAAATATTATTCCATTGGATGTACCTGATATCTTTCTATTATCTTTTGATCCTCTATATTTACTCATAAATTGGAGTTAAACTCTTGTAGACTATATTATGAAAATGTCAACTTAATAACCTCATAATATTACCTAATTACAAATCAAAATCAAGCTACCCTCGAGGTGTCTCAATGCTAGCATTATGTAGTAAGTGCTCGCAACCTTTCAAAAGAAGAAATTACTGTTCTAGTTTTTATTTCAGAATTTCTATGTAATTATAATGATTTGACAATTTTGTAAGTAAATTGACACTTCCTTAGAAAATCTACGATTTTCTGAGACCTGATGGAATTGTAAAACAATTCCAATATATCTAAATGACAATCCAAAATGATAGAGCAGTATACCTAGTGCTCTAGTTCTCGTAGTTTTTCGATCTCTTTAAAATATGTTTTTATTCTCTAAAGTATTAACTAGGTTAGATAATTCTAAAGATCAATAGAATTTTAACATAAAATTCTAGTAGAGAGCATCCCATTCATGTTTGATCCCATAAAAACATATGGGATGCTCTTTTTTAATTCTTAAGTTGACATCCTTCAATAACCAATTAGGGACTTTTACTTTCAATTTTTAAGTTGACATCCGTTCAAATAGTTCAAAACTCAATATTTGATAGAAAAGTAATGCTCTATACATAAGATGTACAAAACCCTATTTCTTTACTTTATTAAATTCATAGGAAACTTTCTCTTTTTGGAGAGGGAGGAATAACACCATAACTGATCTCAAATCTGATCAACCCACCTCAAAAACAGGCTAGAATGAGTGATGGTCATTTTGTTCACAACTTTAAACCTTTCCAGGGCGCTGTCAATTAAATTACCCCTACAGTCTAGTCCTGAGGTATATGAGCTTCATGTTTTTAGACAGGAAGTAGTTGACACAGATATTTTGCATTTATGCTATGTGTATAGCTTTAGCCTCGATTATTAACTAAAAACGTCCGCCCCAATTTCCTATTATCAAACTCACAAAAGATTCATTTTGTTTCCGTAACATTTTATTAGAAAATATCCTAGATTGGTCTTTAGACAATTTTTCAATGTCATCTGGAACATCTTCTACTAATGGACCAAGACTATCTTTACTTTCTACATAAAATACATAACAATCTAGGCCAAATTTATCTCCAAGGTCAATTTCTTTCCAAACGAGATATAATAATTTCTGCGATATGGCCATACCAACTATTTTATCCGCTTTCTTAATTTCATTTACTGGATTTATCTTAAAACCGAACTTTGATGGATTTATTACATCTATAGTCTCATGATCATCTTTGAACGCTTCTTTGATTATCTCTATACATCTAGATTCTGTTTTTGTCCGATATGTAAATGTCGGATGACTGAAATATACCTTCATGATTGATAGCTCCTTATTATCTAAACCTCTTATTCATATCTTCATACGTCTACAACCCACATTATACTTATATTTAACAATAAAGTAAAACCCACTTATTACTCTAATTATTCTTTTTACCCCAATCTACACCGATAAACTTCTGTTCAGACAGCGATAATTCTTTTTCAGATCCTTCTTCCTTTTTTAGCTTCTCTTCCTGCTCTTCGAGCTTATTTTCAAGTTTCATTTGGTACATACCGCTATAAACAAGAACTAAACTTATTATCGTCAAAACAAAGGCTGGAATAGATAACAGACCATAAGGTTGTGTCTCATATACTATAGTCTGTGAAAAGGTTAAGTTTCCTTTTGAACTATCAAAATTTGATACTATAAAATTAGCATCATCTTCTAGTTTGACCGTTTTGGTCTCGTCATAACCTAAATCATATGTTTCATTTTTTTCACCATGAATTATGATAACAGTTACCTCTCCTCTGCTATTATCATCGCCCTGGTTGGCAGGGTTAAATTCCATCTCTAAAGAAGAGTTGATCGATTGAAATCTAGATTGAAGAGCCTCAGAATCACCATCACCATTCAATGATTTTTCTTGGCTCTCAAACGTTTCAAATGTTACGTTTATAGATAAAAAGGCAAGCAGTAAGGCTATTAATATTAGTCCTAATCCTGTCAATAGGACTTTTCGTTTTATAATTTTTCTTGTTATTCTATGGGTATCCATTATGAGTACACTCTTTTTGAATTATATCTATATTCTTTATAGCAGTTTTTATAGTTTTTGTCGAAGAGAAGTTTTGTTATCAGTGAATTATTTCATTTCATCCGTAGGACTAAGTTCGAGGAATGAAGGGATAAAGTCCCACACATCCGTAGAAGTGAGTGCTCCCCAAGGCTTCAGCCTTGGGGCATCCTCACTAGTTATCTAGTATAGTCATTCAGAGTCTTTTGAGGAGTCCCTGAATCAACGTTTGATTCTTTTTGTATAGCAAATGAATCATCAGGAATATCTGTGTAGTGTCCTGATTGTGATTCATTTATGTAATGTTCCACTTTATTAGGTGTAACTTCACCAATTGGTCTGAAAAATTTTCCACCGGATTACGAGGAACTCGTTCCTCGAATCGAAGGAATTTGTTACAAATTCCTGTAGACCATAGGCGAGTTTCATGAAATCCTTTCAACTCTGGGAAGACCTCTCTTAACTCTCTCGAACTGGCGCCCTTCAGTAATTGTATTACCTGTGAAATAGATTGTGAAGGGCGATTTTCTATGAAGAGATGAACATGGTCTTCCTCTACACTCAAAGCATGAATCTGAAAACCGTGCCTATCTGCTATAGAGTTCAAGATCATTTCCAATTGTTCTCGGATATCCGACCTTCTGAACATCGAAAACGTTTATAGGGGACAAGCACTACATGATACAAGCTGCGTCCAAAACCGTGGCTATATGAATAGAATTGCGACATTCTTCTCGACTCCTGGCGGTTCTTAAAGCGCC
>JBNJDY010000112.1:0-3069 GCA_051745305.1 Thermoplasmatota archaeon | reverse complement strand
TGGATGGATATATCGATCTCTTTTTCCTGTAACTGGTCTTCAAATTCAGAAGTTACCTTTTCTAGAACTGAACCTAGCTTAACTGCAGAAATATCATTACGTTCTTTGATCTCCCCGAGTCGAGTCACCTTTTCTATGAGATCAACCCCTTCATCAGTAGCTTTCTCCGCTTTCTCGATGTATTCCAGTACCTCATCTGATAGTTCATAGTCCTTTAAAATCTGGAGATACCCTTTTACAATCTGTGACTTATTTTTTACATCATGCCTTAAAAGAGAATGCAAAAACTTTTCTCTTTCCTCTGCTTCTTTCCTTGCAGTTGTGTCCCTGATGTTACACTGTACTACCCTTTTTCCACCGGCCATGTAAGTATTGCTGACGAATTCCACAGAAGCTTCTCCTCCTGATTTCGTCTCCAACGGCAAATCTTCATAACGCATATAGCCCTCTTCTACTAACTCTTGGAACCTTTCTTTGTTCTCTGCAACGTCCCGAAACGCACCGATCTGCCATAGCTCTTTACCTACGAGGTCTTCCTTTGAGAAACCTAACAGATTTTTTATATACGGATTGGCATCCTCGATCCTACCGGTTTCAGCATCTAGTATAAGCATACCGTCCTGAGCAGTTTCGAATAATCTTCTGTACCTCTCCTCGCTATCTTTCAATTTTTCTTTCATCAGTTTCTGCTCAGTAATATCAAAAATAGTTTCTACAGCTCCTATGATATTGCCCTCTTCATCCTTCACAGGTTTCCCTCTGACCTCCCAAACACTATCATCCGAAGACTTTACCTCTCCAATCTGACTTTCTTCAGATTTCCATGATACCTCGATCGGGCAGCCTTCACACGTTTCTTCTCGCTTATAAAATATATCATAACATTTTCGACCCTGGAGGTCTGATGATTCCCCAGGAACATACCTACTGGCTCTTTCATTAACCCATATTACATTGTGGTCAATATCCTGATAATTAATCAATAAAGGCAAGTTGTTGAGAATCAATGTTTTCTCTCTTTCAGAAAAACTTTGTTTGTTGTTGATCAACTTATATACCCCTTGAACTTTTATAATCCTTCGGATTATAATATGTTAGGATATGATAATAGGGTTTTTCAAAATTCTTTAAAATTCCGGTGTAAATTACACATAATTCAAAACGAACTGAAACTTTGATAAGTCTGATAACTCGTACTGGTTTATCGGGATGTGGTCCTATTCAACTTTCTTCAACCTTACCTCGAACCGCGCACCACCGAGTTCAGAATCCTTGACTTCAATACACCCATCATAACTTTCAGCGATCTCTCTCACCATGTACAAACCCAATCCCGTTCCAGCCTTCTTACCTCGTTTGAATCCTCGTTCAAATATCTTCTCTTTGATATCGTCAGATATACCTGTTCCATCATCTTCTATAGTCACGATACATTCGTCATCTTCAGTTTTGGAAGAGATCTTGATCTTACTGCAGTTCGAATGTTGGATCGAATTCGCGATCAGATTGGAGAACATTTCTTCTAATAAATGGCCTCCCTTCACATAAAAACCACATTCGCTTATATCTACTTCTATATCTTTTTCTTGTAGCATATCCTGGTTCTCCGACATCACTTTGTCGATCACAGTATCAAGAGGCATTTCATATACCTCATCCTCCTTTTCTATCTGCCTTAATTTCCGGATCTTTTCGATCATATCAATACTATCTTTAGCAGCGTGCTCCGCCTTCCTCAGAAAATCTTTTGCCTCGTCGCTGATCTCGTAATCTTTTAGGAGTTCTAAATATCCCTTGATGATCTGATTTTTATTCGCAACGTCATGTCTCAGTAAAGTGTGAAGGAAGTCCTCTCTTTTCTTCATTTGAATTCTATGCAGGGCTTCAGAAACGTGGCTCATCAAGAGTTCGGCCATCTTAAGGTCTTCCCTATCAAAAAAACCCACTTCTTTCGACGATGCCTGAAAAACACCATGTTCACCCAAGGGTATGCTGATCACAGACTTGAAATTATCTAATCTTGGGTTAGCATAATCGACATTTCTTATATCCTCGAAAAGGAAAGACCTATTTTCTAGATAAGTCTTTCCAGCGACACTATCATCAATCAGAAGTGGTTCCATTTCTGATACGACCTCTTCTGGAAAATCAGCGGACCGGGCTACACTTTTCATCTCACCATTTCCAGGAACGTTTATCTCGCAGAGATAGAAATCGAGTACATCTTCAGCAGCTTTCACAGCGAAGGAGTAAATCTCTTCTTCTGAATCATAAGTCTGAAGTTGAGCGCTGATTTCCTGTAATTTTATTATCTTCTTTTTACTCTTATCGAGATGTTCTTCCCATTCTTTCCTTTCAGTGATATCCCGCACTATCGCCATGAGAAATTTTTCGTCTTCGATGATGTACCGGTTCAAAGTGATATCTGTATAGAATTGATGACCATCTTTCGTGACATTAGCCCATTCGAACTTCTGAGGTTCTCCTTCGAGTGCTAAATTCATCTTTTCTTTTGCAATCTCCATTGAATCGGTTCCATCTGGCTGTTTTTCAGATGAATAATTGTGAGGTGTTTTTCCGATGATATCTTCTCGTTCACACCTGAACATCTCAAGCGCTTTTTGATTACAATCCTCGAATCTCCCGTTACGGATAATAAATATCGCATCGTTAGCTGATTCGAAGATAGTTCTAAATTTTTTCTCACTCTTCTCCAACTGCTGTTCTGATATCTTTCTTTTAGTTATATCTTCATGGATACCTATAGCTCTAACAGGTTCACCATATTCATCCCTCTCGAATAGCTTTCCAACGTTTTTTACCCATATCCATTCTCCTGATTTAGTTTTCAATCTGTGTTCCGTTTTATACATCTCGGTTTCGCCCCTCAGATGTCTTTCTACTTCCTTATTCACTCTAGGTAGGTCTTCTGGATGTATTCTTTTCTCCCAATGATCTAAAGGACCATCTAATTCACCGACACTAAATCCTAACATCTCAGCAGATCTTTCATTGTATTTTACTTCCCTTTTTTTAATGTTCCAATCCCATATACCCAGTTTTGCTCCT
>JBNJDY010000111.1:0-3137 GCA_051745305.1 Thermoplasmatota archaeon | reverse complement strand
GCAGAGTACATCGGTATCACAGCCAGTGATATAATGAATTACGATCTACCTACCGATAAACTGACCAAAACCGATAGGAAAGCTCTAAGACAGGAACTCGATGATCCAAGGTTCGATACCCAATTCTGGCGGGATGAGATCGAGACCATGCTTGAGATCGATAAAAAGGCGGAACAACAGGCTTTAGCAAAATATGGTCTAGATTACGTTACTGAAGTATACCTGCCAGAGAAGTTGGAGGAAGCGGGTTTGATGTGATATTATTTAATCTATAGTTCGATGTGTGTACCAAAGGGTATTTAATAATAAAATGTATTACTATTAGTGGAGAATATGGTATCATCTAATAAAAGAATAATAATGGTGCTTCTTGCATCGATACTCCTTTTATTTTCAACCATAGCCACTGCTAGTGTAGTTGGTTATGATAATGCCCAACCTCCAAATTACGGTGATGCCGATGGAAATTATACAGGTGATGAAATAAAATTTGAGATCGTTGAAAGTGAAGAGGACACATTCGTGATCGAAGACTATAGAGCCACCATGGAAGGAAATCGGTATCAAATTTTTGAAAAGATTGAGATAGATACTGAGGAAAGTTGGGCACCTATCAATAGCGAGCATAAAAGTAGTATATTCCGATTCGGGAATGAACATTTTGAAATCCAATTACAAGATGGTGAAGATGGTGAAATGGAGATCGGGAACCATTTTATTCAAGGGATGATGCTCAGAGTATCCATTACACTAGGTAGCGATGTGAGTTTGACCGAAAACATGACTTTAAAGATCAATGATCGATTTGATGTTAGTTTTCATCTCAGAGGGGATGTAGAATACAATATAATAAGGAACACGGGAGCTTTACCAGAATATAATTTTGAACTCGGCGAGGACGGAGAGATCCGATCATCTATAAAAGAAATCATGGAAAATATCCCTCCTAAAGGACCTAAAGATCGACCGTTACCACCGATAAGTATAGGCGGAGCTGGGGACGTACAGCCACCTGGACCTGAAAGCGGTCTGACGGTCGTGAGAAATGATGTCAGGAGAGGTTCAATCGATTTAGATATTTCTGGAGATTTCGAGGGAAGTAGGGTCGTCCGCGTTTCTATAGAAAGAGAGATGGTAGGAAGGAACATCTCGAACATCGACGATATCGTGGTTGAAGTCGACGGTGAAGAAATGGAACACTTCGATCCATGGCAGGACATCTATGAAACCGATGAACCCGGTTATTACGTTAACATGACTAAAGGAGAGACAGAAGTTTTCGTGAGGATGGACTTTTCGGAACACAATTTAAGAATATATGAAAGAAGTGTCGAAGATGTGGTCTCCCCATACAGTTACGTTGGATTATTGATCGGGGCTTTGGTCGTTGTAGCTGGAGCTGGATTACTGTTTAAAAAGAACGGTTAGATGAGTTCACCTGATGTTCTTGGTATAGATTCTAACAATATCTTCAGCTTTGGCTTTACCTCTCTTTAAAGACTCCTCATTTGTTTTTATACGATGGATAACAGTTTGGTGTCTACCTATATCCAGTCTATCTCCTATGAAGAATTCTTCCTCTGGAGGCACTTCCAAAGTCTTGGATACGCTGTTCCTACCTTTGTGTATCGAAACTTTAACGATAGCTTTTTCGTGTTTTCTAGTCCAAAGAGTCTTTACATCTTCCACTTTCGAAGATGATACTCGTTTGTTCCCTTCCTGTTCTATAGATGTTACTTTCACTCTGACACCATCGACTATGAACTCGTCCCCATTGTGAACCCACTCTTCGGGATAGAGTGATATTTTTGTTTTATTGGATTCTGTCTTCCAACTTACTATAACGGGTACATCGATGGCATTGCTTTCTCTGATGACTTTGTGCCTAGTATGACCGCACTCTTTGCATTTAACGACACCGTCGATGGTTATCTCTTTTCCTTTAGTACCCGCTTCTCCTTTCAGTATCTCGTGCTCTGTTTCATGTTCACAGACAGGACATGTCAAATAGTAAGAATTTGGTATCTCCATAGTATCAACCTTAAGAGCTTTTTAGATATTGTGCTATATCAATCTTCCCATACATCGTACCCGCATTCGCAAGTTTCTCCTTTTAATTTTCTTTTACATTCTGGACATTCGGCCTTAGTCAGTAAATGTTCTATCCATGCTTTTCGAACTACACCGTCGTCGGCCTCTTCTATTTTTTTGTAGATATCTTCAGTTTCCTCGTCAGTCACCAATCTCTTCAACTTCGTGTGATCGATAGATTCAGCTTCCTTATCCCTTTCTATGAGATCTGCTTTCTTGATGAAGTAAGCGATGACCATCCCTCCTCCGAAACCTGCGAAGTGGGCGGCATGGGCGACACCAGCCGGAACTAAAAATACCATAGCACCCTGCATCAAAAGAAAGGCTCCTACTGCAAGATCCACCCTAACTTCTGGAAGAAGTATAAACACTAAAAACATCGGGATTTTATCCTTCGGATAAAGATAAACAATAGCTCCCATCAAACCCATGACTGCTCCCGATGCTCCCAGATTCGGAACTTCGGAACCCCATATGACTATATATTGGCCCAAGGTAGCTATCAAACCACCTGAAAGATATATTATAGCTGTCCATTTTTTTCCTATCCTGGATTCGAGAGCCATCCCGATGAAGAATAATATCAACATGTTACCGAGTATATGTCCTATATTACCGTGCAGGAACATTAAAGTTAGAAACGTGTGAAGGTTTTGGCCTGTCTGAAGATATACCGCCTTCCCAGCCAGCTCTTCTATAGCTCTAAAATAGATGTATGGATATCTTATACCGATGATATTTACCAGTATAAAAACAGACAGATTCACTATCAACATGATCTGGGTAAAATAAAAATCAGAATTCAACGCAACTAAAAAACCAGCCAATATGATTATGATTACCAGAGCAGATATGAAGTGGAGATTCCAAATCCATTGAATCATTGGAATGGATATTGAAAGCATCAAATATATTCTTATTCCTTTAAAAATGATTTTCAGCGGAATTGACTTGGGGTCATTAATAAAATTTATGCAAAAGTCTATAATATACCTGGTTATTTGATGGGATGGTGTACCCATGTATGTTGTAATAATTGGTGGTGG
>JBNJDY010000110.1:0-3171 GCA_051745305.1 Thermoplasmatota archaeon | reverse complement strand
TGGTGGCACATCGTCGAAGCAAACTTTTCCTTCTTCATCGGTTTCTCCACTGTACCACAGTTTATCGTCTCTCCACACTTCGATCTCCCATCCTGGGACCCCCTCACACGGTTGTGTCCAAACTCCGTCCATGTTCTTATCGTGGAACTTCCAAGCAGATATGGAACCAGCTTGTACGTTACCGAAATTGTGGCATGCATACTGATCTTCTACAACTGTAATTTCCTTCGTTTCACTGGTCGTATTCATCCAGTGGTCCTGCATGACCTCTTCAAGGAGGTATTCCCCAACAGGGACATCATGCCAATAGACCTCACCGTATTGGTCGGTTACCTTTTCATCAAAATAGACCCATTCGTCGTCAACTCGTTCGTATAACTTTATTGTCCATCCTTCTAAAGCTTCTTCTCCATCGTGCCTGTCCCACCATTCATTCATATTCAAGTCATTGTACTTAGTCACCCTTATACCACCCGTGGTTTCGGGTTCTGTATTGGTACCTAATATGGTCACTCCAAAAGATACACTACTTATTACAAGTATACTTGCGATAAGCAGTGCTATCATATTTTTTTTCATCATATATCACCCTTAAAGAAAAACAACATTTCGGTAGTATATAAAACATTATTATTATAGCAAAATAACAAATAAAAATTTTATGATGTGGTATAGGTATATCCATTTCTCATTTATTTGATGTATTTGATAATATAAAACATTTCAATTAAGTAAGGTGAGCAGAGACCACAAAGCTGCTGTAACTCCGACTATTATGAATATGGTATTCAATCCCAAAAATATCAAAAGAATGCCGATAATTATGGGGGCTGCAGTCATACCGATGTACTTCATCATGTTAAAAGTGGCTATAACCGATCCAGAGAGTTCCTGTGGAGATAATTTTGTGACCCGATTGTATATAGTAGGAGAAACGATACCCATACCGATACCATATATGACGAAACTCATTGTTACCGAATAACTTCCTACGAACCAGAAAGGCAAAAATAGGAAACTTACAGAGACAAGCCCAAAACCTAAGAAAGCCCGTTTACTCCAATCTAGATATCGTGCGATAAATTCAGCTTTTGAGGCTAAAATGGCTGCAAAAGCACCCTGTATAGAAAGAGCAAAACCACTGAAAAGCTCACTAAAACCATGTATTCTAGAAAGATAGATAGGGAGATAAGTAACTAAAGCATAAAGTAGAAAATAGATGACGAACGAATGTATTAACACATTCCGTATATCTCTTATCTTCAATGTTGAGATTAACGATTTTGCATATTCTAAAGCGGAGTTGGATTTCTTGTTTTTTGAGTTTTTTGAAGGTCTAGTTTCAGGGAGTGTGAAGTAAAATAGAAGTGCAAGAAATATTGATAGTCCATAGACTGCGAAGACTAATCTCCAATCTATCGAGGCGAGAGTACCTCCTATAGTTGGAATTATAACCGCCCCTAAAGAAATAGTTCCACTCAGGTATCCCATGAATTTCAGTCTTTTATCCCCCGTAAAAAGATCGCCGATGACTGTCATGGCTACTGGAACAAGTCCAGCTATTCCGATACCTTGTATGAATCTGAGTACCAATAACGTGTGAAAGTTTGGAACAAAAATTATAGCTAAGCCGGTTATTCCGTCGATGAGTAGACAAGTTATACCAATCTTTCTTCTCCCTACAGCATCGATAAAATACCCTATAAATGGAAGGCTGATCGCGGCCGATAACGTATATAGACTTAAAATCAATCCGATCTGTTCGTCTGGTGCATCGAACGCCCGACCAATAGTGGGTAGACCAGGTGCTACTAGACCACCACCCATCACTCCGAAGGCTCCCATTATCATGAGCGTGATTATCACGAATTTTGAAACATGCCCTCTATCTGTTATCAACCAATTCACATCCGATATAATTTCAACTGTTTTTTAGTAGATTGAAAAGTCTAGATATGGATTAAATTTTTCCTTATTTTAAATGTTTGTCCGAATCCGAAAAGTCCTCTTCATCTGATCTGAACAATTCTTTTTCTTTTTTCGTGGATTTTCTTACCACGAACTCACAGAGGTCATCACCTGCAGGCATGGCCCTCTTATGGACCTGGATGTAATCCTCTTTGAAGCCCATATATTTTGCTGGATCTACGTAACAGTAAAGTTTTCCGAGTTCCTCTTCACCGTATTCACGCCATAACTTTCCCATTGCACATCCATAAAGTTTCATCGAATCCCCTGTACTTTCCAACTTAGAGTGCATTCCAAACCTTGGGATCCTTAACTTATTTCCTTTACTGAAGTTCTCTGGGATAGATTCTAATCCTTTTTCTTCTATTTCCTCTCTTCTTTTCTCTCCTATCCATCGACCGTATCTTTTGATAGATTTTAAAACCAATTCTTTACCACGTTCTTTACCCAACTCTTCAGTGAGAGTCTTAGCATAAGCTAAGTGAAGTAAAGCTAAACGTTTACTCACCAATTCTACTTCTTTAGCGGCCTCTTCGATGTCTATTTTCTTTTCAGTCATAGTAATGACATAGTTTATTATTTTTATAATACTTATCTTAGAGTTACTTAGTTAAACACTATTCGAAGAAAGTATAACTAACTTCGAAACTCCGAATCGTAGACCCGTGTGGAATATCCGTTTTAGATATTAGGATCCTTGACTTCCACGTCTATAATTTCTTTTAGGCATTCTATATATTTCAATTCTGATTCTGCTGAATTACTATCTAATCTATTCCATATCTTTTTACCAATAGATATTGAAACAAAATCTGTTAAAGTGTTAGAAACATATATGTATCACATTATGTATATTTTGTATTACAAGGTGAGTACATGAGTAAGGCTATATCTCTCAGGATGCCCGAGTCTTTAAAGAAACAGGTCGATGAAATGGCTGAGGAGGAATCCAAAGATAAATCGACTCTGATAAGAGAGTTGATAAAGTCTGGTTTAAAAGAGAAGAGGATCGAGAATGCTTTAAAAAAATATGAAAAAGGGGAAGTAACTCTTTGGAAAGCTGCAACTATGTCACAGGAGTCTTTGAGAAATATGATGAAACTTCTGAAGGATAGAAAAATTGAGGCACAATACGGGATAGAGGAATTAGAAGAAGATTTAAAGGCACTAGGTGAATAATTTGAAAGTGATTCTAGATGCTAC
>JBNJDY010000109.1:0-3212 GCA_051745305.1 Thermoplasmatota archaeon | reverse complement strand
TACCGAGACACCCTCACCTTCTTAAAACTCAGGAAAAAATACGACGTACATCCTGATGAACTGACTACAACTCACAAGCTAAAACATCAGCAGGTCTATCCATTCTCTTACCATAACCTCTAGAGGAATTACAAATTCCTCATCTTTCTCGGATGGTGATCCTCGAAATCAAACTCAACATACATTCCAAGCAGCGTCCGGAACTCCGCCGATACATCAACTGGACCCGCAGGACTATGTCCGAGGGTCAAGAGGAGCGAGCGTAGCGAGTTCCACATGATAGAAAGATCACTCCCGAGAAAGATGTTCTTGAAAGGACCTCGCTGTTCCTCCTTAGAAATAGATCACAACTCAAACATCGAAGAAAAAGACAACCTTACTCCAAATCTTACTCAACTCGCTTTCAATTCACAACCAAAGAACTCTAAAAAAACACCTCATGAAATTGTTGGGGATTTTTTTCTCATAAATGATTCCTCTACAGTGGCTACGGAGCTTCCCTTCTTCATAAACCCTCAAGAGACAGACATTGATGTAGACGATCCCATTACAGGCCATATTGATATCATCCAGATCAGGTACGACAAATTATATATCCTCGATTACAAACCGAATCTAAATCGACCGGAACGACACGCATCACAACTCCATCTATACAAGAAAGCCATCCAACACCGCACCTCGATCCCAGAAAACAAGATCCACACAGCAGTATCCAACCGCCACAGTTACTATGAATTTGAATAGCTAAGCACGATACTTACTAAATTTGGCTCAACACAACGGGAAAAGTTAAAATACGTTAGAAATCCTTTTTACATGTATGGTAGCTCAAACAAAGAAAAATGTCGAGGTATCCAAAGATATTTGGGAAGAACTTAAGGAGATAAAAAGTCCAGGAGAAAGTTATGAGGACCTGTTGAAACAGATGATAAAGGAGTATAATCGACATGAACTTCAGAAAAAAATGAAAAAGGCTGAAGAAGCTGACAGAGAGGAGTTAGTGCCTTTAGATGAGCTATGAGTTGTTCGTAACTCAAGAAGTTCAGAAATTCATTCAGAGTCAAGATGAAAAACCCAAAGGATAATCAAAGAGAATCTTAAAAAATTAGAAAAAAATCCGTATCCTGGGAAAGGAACTGGAGATAAAGAAAAGTTACCTATTATGGGAGAAGAACGTTATCGGATCCATATCGGCAGAACTTGGACAGCCTTCTATTCTATACTTGAAGATAAAAAAGAAGTCCGGATTTCAGAGATCCTTCCCATAGATAAAGCCCACAAAAAATACGAATATTAACAGAGCGGATGCATAGGTTATTCATTCGATGTGACATCCTCACCCACCAAACCTGACGGTTTCTTAGGAACAAGTTCCTTTTCATCCTCACTTTCGTTGCGGATTGGAAGGTGCTTCCGACCGTTTTAGCATAGGTTACCACCTACCTTGCCGACTTGCGTTGCAGATGTCGGGTCAACAATAGTGGCTTCGGGCGTTGCGCAGGAATCAAAAGATTCCCCCTTTCACTTCAAGCAAAGCTCTCGTGATGCCACGACACCCCTGACATCAGAAGAGGTTTCATTATACTTACTGAGGAATTCGGAGCGAGTTCCTGACATCGATGGAATTCTAAGGGAATTCCAGTAGATATGAACTACGGCAGTTATCCATGTATTCATTATCAACGATAGCAGTTCGACTTGTATTAGGATATCGTTATTTTATCTATACTTTCTTTTCTTGGATCATACGTCCCTCTTCCTATTCTGACTGCTCTCAGCCTTACTTTCTCAATCGCTCTTGATCTTCTTCAGAGAATTCATATCTATCTTTCTTTTTAAGGTCCTCGATGATGACGGCAATTTCCTTTTCGGAGATCACATCTTTATTTTTCAATGCTAAAAGGATCTCACATAAATCATAAGTGTCTATCTCAAATTCTTCCTCAGCTACATCTAGCATCTTCCTATCGTCCGTAAGTAATACCGCATCGTTTTTCTGACAGAAAACAATCAATCCACTGTCAACATAGCTCAAGGAAGGATAATCCTTCTGTATTTTTCTGATACGTTGGATATCCACCACGATAGATGTTTTCACCCAATCATTTAAAGAGTTAGAAAGAGGATCGATAACAGATGAAATATCAGAATCAACGATCTCTTCGACCACTCCTGCGGTTGTCCATACATCAGAAAATTCTTTCAACATTTCTAGTCTGCCTATTTTTGCAAGAGAACTGATTATAGAGGTATCCACGACTATCAAGATATCATCTCTTCGAGTTCCTCAGTGTCCTTCCTCTCTTCTCGACCCCTTTCCAATACGCCCTCATCCTTTAGTATAGACTGCATGGTTTCAAAATCAACGCCTGCTATTTCAGCAGCTCTAGATATCGTTATCTTCTCCTGTCTATAGAGTTCAACAGCGCTTACCAACCTCATTTCGCTTTTCCTTGCAAAAAAAGACCGAAGAGCATCTCTGACCAATTCAGATCTATTGTCGTAGTATCCACTTTCGATAAGGGCCTTGATTTCCTCATTCATCTTTTCCGGTAAACTTACGGAGACCATATCTATCACTTACATTATCAAATAATAACTATTATCATTTATTAACTTTTCCTATGATCTTTATCTCTCACTTACCTATAGACTGTTAATATTTTAACTCCCCCCGCATCCAGAACTCGATTCTCCTATGATTTGTCCACATTGCAACTCAGATGAACACGTGATCAAAGCAGGCCTCCGAGAAACTCAAAAAGGCACGATTCAGAGATATCGCTGTGGATCCTGCGGAAAGTACTTCAGCGATTCAAAACAAAAATATTCACATTATCCGGTCAGGGTGATCCTATACGCACTCCAGCAGTACAATAAAGGCTACAAAGGAATTAATTCCTTTTCTCACTCGGAAAGTATTCCTCGTGATACCCTGTAAAAACAGTAAAGAAACAAACAGGAAAAAAATACCATCGATCTCCACCGGTCCAAACTATCTATTCTTGGATCAAAAAACATCAAGACCTCCTCACCTTCCTCCGCAACGGTAGTGAGGATAAAGTGGAGCGAACAGCGTGAGTTCCACGCTATAAAACTAAGAAAAAAGTACAACATCGACCCATCTAACCTAACCACCATCCGCAATGGTAATGAGGATGAAGGGGAGCGACATTTAGGGAGTTCCCCGCCACCCACAATTACAAACA
>JBNJDY010000108.1:0-3345 GCA_051745305.1 Thermoplasmatota archaeon | reverse complement strand
CGAGCGTGAGGAATTTATTCCTCACAGTTTTCAAATCCCGCGGAGGACATCGAATGAAATGAGATGGACCCAGCGGGATTTGAACCCGCGGCCTCTGCCTTGCGAAGGCAGCGATCTTCCGAACTGATCTATGGGCCCACGAATGGACGTGAGCGGGTGCATAGATAGAAGGAATTTTTCCTTGAAAATTCCTGTAGATCTATGGGCCCTTTAAAGACTAGACTAAAGATAATCATAAACTATAAGCGTTTTTTGGAAAAGGTTTCTATTAAAACATAAAATACATCCCCGAAAGAATTAAGAATAACACCCTATTTTGAAATACTATGACATTTCGAGGATTTATTGCTTTGGACATCGAACCAAATGATGAGATACGTAAGTTCATGGAGGGACTCAAAAAAACTGGAGCACCCCTTAAGATGGTCAAGCCGAACGATATTCACATGACCATTAAATTTCTAGGGGATACCGAAGAGGATAAAGTTAGAGAGATATCTGAAATTGTTAGAAGGGTTTTGGAGGATAAAGAGCCTTTCACCCTAGACCTAAAAGGTGTTGGGGCTTTTCCACACTTAGGATATATGAAGGTCGTTTGGATAGGTACTAAAGAAGAACCAAAACTTCAGAAAATTGCTCACAGGGTAGAGGAAGAACTTGTTCCAATCGGGTTTCCAAGAGATGATAAAGGTTTTTCACCTCATATTACAGTGGCTAGGGTGAAAGGGGGAAAGAATAAGGATAGATTAAGAGACACAATAAAAAATTATGAGGATTTTTTCTTCAAAACTCAGAAAGTGACAAAATTGAAACTCATGGAGAGTACTCTAACTAAAAAGGGTCCGATATATGAAGTCCTAGAGGAATATTATTTATAGATAACTCATTATAGATATATATCATGAACTCTTTCACAATAGTCAGCCTTGTCAGTTTAGCCCCCGCTGCTTTTTTACTTTATTTTTTACTAGGTCAATTTGAAGGGTGTTTTAAGGATAATAAAGCATTTTTCATGATCATAGTCGGTATGGGTATAGGCTTAGTCATGGGTATTTTATCTTCTATGATCATGATATTAAACATATTATTGATCTTAGGCGTGATCTTTTTAATCGAGCTTATAAAAATGGTGGTAATGCTCCAAAAAGCTTTTAGACTTAATTTCGACACACCCTTTTATGGTTTCGCTATAGGGTGTGGTATCGGTGCAACCTTTGTATTCGTTAATGTATATTATGCGGGACTTGTAGAGCTCGCCCCCAAAACCATATTGTTTATTTTACTACTTTCAATCAACTATACTTTGATTAACGCCTCTACAGGGACAATCATAGGTTATGGCAGCTCGAAAGGAAAATTTTGGAAGTACCTTTTCAGAGCGTTTATAGCCCATGGAATTTTAGGAATACTGCTAACCTTTGTCTACGCAGGCGATTCTTTGACAGGTATATATTCAGTTCTTATTATAGGTGTGATTTATAATGCTATACTGTTGTTGTTCGTTTTTAACAACATATTAAAGAAGACGATTCCTGAGAAGATGAAAAAGGTAAAAGATGAAATTGAATCTTGATAATTTTTGAACAAACTATAAATACAGACGTAATAATTTTTAATTCTGAGATGAATTATAAAAGAAAAGACGATGTAGACGTGCAATCATCAAATTGGTCCGATAGCGAAGGTAATGACGATTTTTATCGATCTAGTGATAGAATCTATTCCGATGAAACTGCGGTATCTAACAAGAAAACAGGACCAAGTAAAAAAAAGTATAGTAAGAAGCCTCCTAAGAAGAAAAATATTACTTGGAAAAAGGGGATCGTTATATTGATATTAGCAGGATTATTGATAGCTGTATTTTTCACTCCTTTATACACGGATATTCAAAACTTGTGGGGGGGACCTGTTTACCCAGAAAAAGCTAGTTTTTCAATCCATCGGACCTTTGATATCAACACTAATAAAGACATCGATTATAATATATCCCTGATAGTTCCAGAGGATATCGCTAGTAATGACATTCAGTTTATCAATAATGTGGATTGGGGTGGTAACCCCGATACATTTGAGATGTATGGTAGAAATTGGAAAACATGGGATGAGACTTTATCTGGAGGCAGTAATCTAACGATTCAGATAGTTTATGATGTTGAAACTAGAACTTTAGATTGGGGATATAATTCTGATAATATTGGTACTATAGACGACTTACCAGATGAAATAAAAGATCAATATAACAAAAATCAGTGGCAGCTCGATGAAGATAGAAACGACGATGGACAAAACGACTGGATGATCCAACCTGATCACCCGGAAATACAAAGTTTGGCAGACTCTATCGTCAAAGATGAAGATAATATCTACACTGCTTCTCGAGCTATCTATGATTGGATCAATAACAATATAGAATATGAAATTGGAGCTCCTGGATTACCAAAGCACACAGCATGGGTGTTGGAGAGTCAAAGTGGGGATTGTGATGAACAATCATTCCTGTACGCATCGCTTGCTAGAGCTGTAGGGATACCTGCCTATATGGAACTAGGTGTCCTTTACGATCAGATGGCTGATCAATGGGGTGGTCATGGATGGATAAGACAAATGGTAATTAATGATGAAGGCACCACAGGTTGGATAAATATAGACCCAGTTAATAACCAGTTTTTTGCTAGAGGAGCGACCAGAATCACATTTTGGGTAGATGATGGTATAGAAGGTCATCTCAGCGATTATTATTATTTCTTATCCTATAGCCCGGGAATAGCAAGAGTTTCAGTTTCCGAAAATTTTGAAAATGTGGGGATGGAAACCGAAGGCCAGGTGGTTTTAGGAGGTACGGATGATATACCTGGATTCACACTAATACTTGTTGCTCCTGCGCTAATAATTTCAATATTTGTACATAAAATAAAAAAAGAGTCATAGTTTAGTCAACTTCAGTCAAGATGGTCCATCTTGAACTTTCTATCATTTTAATCAGCTTATCTAGGTCATCTAATGAAGTTGTTCTTACAACTATGACATGGTTTTTATCGACTGTCATAAGTATCATGTAACCATCTGGGTCTTCGATGATTATTTTTTTAGGAAATTTCTTTTTCAAGGTTTTGTTTGTTTGGATCGTAGCAGCATAAAGTGTTGCAGTATACGTAACTAACTCTCTAATATCGATATTACCTAGCATCCCAGTTTTCACTATTAGTTTACCTTTTTTCGTCATAAGCAATGAGAACTCAACGTCTTCATGATTACTGAGTTTCTTGATTGAGTTATAAACTGTTGGTTTTACCATGTTTTGTCGTCCTCCTAAGTTGTTATAAAGACATAATATAAAATGATTTT
>JBNJDY010000107.1:0-3360 GCA_051745305.1 Thermoplasmatota archaeon | reverse complement strand
TTGGGTGGATGATGCGAGAAAAGAATTGATATGATCACTCGGTACGGATCTCTTCGATAAAAATAGGTTAAAAAGGGAAGTTATTCCCTTATTTCGACTGCCTTCTCGGCTCCCTCTTCCATACCATCGACTACTTCGTAACCAGCTTCTTTCAACAACCGTTTTCCTTCTTCTTCGTTGGTTCCCAGCATACGTATCACCGTGGGTTTCTTTGGATCGTACTCGATTATACCTTTAGCGATCTCATCGCACTGGGTGATACCTCCGAAGATGTTGAGATATATGGATCTGATCCCTTCTTTCATATCGATTATCTCAAGGGCATGTTTTGTATCTTCAGCTGTAGCACCGCCACCTAGATCCAGGAAACAGGCGGGCTCTCCACCGTACTCGGCTACGGAATCTAATGTGGCCATAACTAGACCAGCACCACATCCGACTATGGCTACGTCACCGTCTAAATCAACATAAGCTAGATCATACTTCTCTGCCATCTTTTCGGTTTCTGGCATCCTCTGACTCTCGGTTTTTTCGAATTTCTGCCTGTAGAGTGCGTTGTTATCTATGTTGAAAACCGCATCTATAGCGAGTAAACCGTCTGGTGTTGAAACCAGTGGGTTGATCTCAGCCAACTCTCCGTCGTAATCCATGAACGCCTGATAAACTTTCATAGCTATCTTGACCATCCCGAAGAGTTCTTTTCCTTCCATACCGATGGAATCTGCCATGTGCATGGCTTCGTAGGATTTTAAGCCGATAAGAGGATCTATAGGTCTCTTGATGATCTTATCGGGATGCTCTTCTGCTACTTCCTCGATGTTCATCCCCCCTTCACTGGTCATGATCAATGTTGGTCGTTTGGACTCCCTGTCCATGACCATACCGACGTAGTATTCGTTCTGAATTTCTACCTTTTCAGCGACTAATATCTTGTTTACTTCTAAACCTCGGATCTCTTTGTTGAAGAGTTCTTGAGCCTTTTCGATCGCTTCCTCCCTATTCTCCGCGAATAATATCCCACCGGCTTTACCCCTTTTACCAACTCTAACTTGTGATTTTAGAACCACCGGATCATCTACTTCTTTTATCTCGTCCGGACTCTCGATGAGATATCTTTCAGCGACCGGTATGCCATACTCCTCAAATATATCCGCAGCCTGATACTCTTGTAGTTTCATATTTGACCAATCTCCTTTTGATTTAGAGATGTAAGATATGATAGGTTATAAAATTGTTACGTGTGTTACGTAAATTAATTAACCTTTTGAGTGTTTACATATCTTGATGAGTAAATTTACTAAAAGGAAAATAAATCTTTTAGGTGACCCTTCGGTTGGGAAAACATCACTCACCATCAGATATGTGAAAAATATATTCGGAGATGAATACCTTAAAACTATCGGAACCAACGTTTATACCAAGAAGATAGAGTTAGATGATGGGATCCTAAAATTGGTCATACACGACATAATGGGTGAAAAAGACTATACGGCCGTCCAGGAAGGAGCTTTCCAGAACTCGAATGGAGCTATAGCTGTAGCTGATATGACCGATGAAAATACTCTCTACAGCCTGGTCGATTATTGGCTTCCTAGATATCACGAGATAGCTGGTTCGGAAAAGCCTGTAACACTGGCAGTTAACAAATCCGATCTCCAGGAAAGACAGGTAACCACTGAAAAGATAAAGTCGTTAAAAGAAAACTTCGATAGTTATGCGTACACTTCAGCCAAGATGGATCTTTACGTCGAAAAACTTTTCGAAGATATCGGAAAGAGGTCGTTAGACACAGAAGCTCATAGAAAGAAAGATATCAAAAATATCGTTATGAACCATAATATCAGTTCGCCTAATGAACTCGTTAACGCTGCACTGGCTTTATCGTCGGAAATGAGGTTGATGCCTTACAAGACTAGAGAGGAAATATTGGAAGATAGTTTTATCAACAAATTTGCACTAGAAGAGGAGATACCTGAGAGCAGGGCACTTTTCTTTGTATCTAGCTTATCAAATTGGTATCAATCACGGGCTGATGAACTAGATGATAAAGAGAAAGTTGAACACAAAAAGGGTGCGAATGTATTCCTTAAACTGATCCGACGGTATTACGAAAAAAGTTCGATCAGTCCTTGACCCTATTCAATAGACCCACTCTTTTCCGGTGAAGTGCTTCGGCTGTATCTGTAGGTAATAGTGTGAGTTCGACCTTTTTTATCCTTTCAATTAAGTCACGGAGCTTTTCAGTCAATTGAACCTTGTCCTTAACATCTACATCTACATCTCCCATCTGTTTCTTGATTATCGAGTTAGCAAAATCTTCACTACCTATCTCGAGGTAAATCTGGGATTGTAAAAGATCCAAGAACCTTTTAGAACTGATCTCTCCCTTGATGTCGTATAATTCCGGATGATAATAATTATCAGTTTCAAAACCTAAAGAAAACAATCCGATATCTTTGAATCCAGCTTCTACATTTTCACCTGTTTTAGCACTGGATAGATAAAATTTCGATTGATATTTCTCTGATATCGCAAGTAGATCCGCTCTGAATCTCTTAGCCTCTTCTCCATCCAGATCTATAAGATCAGATTTGTTCGCAAAGAAAACCATGGGTGGAGCTTCTTCAAGGACTTCTTTGAGCAGAGGTATCCAGTAGTCTTCAAGTGACTCTATAGTTTCATATCTAGTCAAGTCCGATACCATGATCGCACCGTTAGCAGCACGCATGTTCATCTTCTGGGTATTTTCATAGCCCTGCTGTCCTATCAGGTCAGCTATCACCAAATCTAATTGCATGTCCCTATCAGGATAAGATAATTCTTTCTTTTTTATGTTCGCTCCGATCGTAGCTATATACTCGTCGCTGAACTTACCCTCGACAAACTGTCTCACAAGTGAAGTTTTACCTACTGCTCCATCTCCCAACAATAAAATCTTCCTCTTATATTTCTTCATGGAATAACCTTCTAAAGGGAAATCATTAATTCTATTTATAGTTCAGGTTAAGGTAGCAAATATTTAAACTAATTATATAATAAATTAACAGATAGACCTAACAGGGGAGGTTAAACATGTTGAAGTTACACTCGAAGAAAAGATTTTTATGTGAGTATAGTTTTCAACGCTATATCAGTACCATATGGGTCAGTAGATACGAAATGACTCATACTCAAATAATGGGCCAGTAGATCAGTTGGAAGATCGCTACCTTGGCATCTTATGGAATTTAGGACAAATTCCATGGATCTTCGGGATTCTCTTAGAATTCTGAAAAGGTCCGCAGGTTGAAATCCGGGGATAACGTCGACCTGTTGGCCAGAATGGTAGAGGCCCGGGGTTCAAATCCCCGCTGGTCCACT
>JBNJDY010000106.1:0-3537 GCA_051745305.1 Thermoplasmatota archaeon | reverse complement strand
CTAAAACGGTCGGAAGCACCTTCCAATCCGCAACGAAAGTGAGGATGAAAAGGAACTTGTTCCTAAGAAACCGTCAGGTTTGGTGGGTGAGGATGTCACGTTCACGCATAGATAATAAAATAGATTGAAGTGGATTTACACTTTTTTCATAAGAAATTGTTTCTATAAATATTCTGTAAGTTCTTCAAGAGTTCCTATCTCATACCTCGGTTCGTACTCATCACATGACCTGCGATCACGGTTAAGCCAGATTCCATTGATTCCGGCATTCTCTGCTCCTATAACATCATTTTCTATGGAATCACCGACGTGGACTATCTGACATCCATCACAATCAAATTTAGAGTACGCATGTTCAAATATCCTTTTATCTGGTTTCTCCACACCCACATACTGAGAGAATACCACAAAATCAAATATACCATCTAGCCCACATTTTTCAGGATAGCTGTTTCCATTGGATAGGAGTCCAATTGTGTATCTTTCACTCAAGTGATTTAAAACGTGTATCACGTCTTCATAAAGTTCGATGTCTTCGAATCTATGTTTGAGGTATGTATCGTTCAATATTTTAGCGAGTTCATCATCTTCTCTTCCAACTTCTCGAAGACTTTCTTTGAATGATTCCAACCTCACCTCTTCTAGATTGGTGATTTCACCTTTGAGCTCATCGAAAATCCTATTCCTGATCTCGATTAGCTTGTTCACATCAAGTTTTTCAGCAGCTTTTTTATCAGCTTGCTCAAGTTTTTCCATCACTTTCTCAAGAGAGTGTATCATCACCTTCTCGAAGTCCCAGAGGGTGCCGTCTCCGTCGAATGAAATGATCCGGATGTCCTTTTCTTTTAACTCTTCCATCATTATCCCGCTGAAGCGGATAAAATTCAACTATTAATATCTTTCTTTGATATCATATACAACCATAAAAACGGTTTTGAACAGTTAAGAGTAATTTATCTCTGGATGAGCGTCGATTTGATCTTTGAAATCCTCTAGTATCCTTACAGACATAGTAGGCATGTAATCATATGTTTTTTTAAAAAGGACGGACCTATTAAAATCTTAAACTATTATCCGACCATCCCCCGGATCGATGTCATCAAATCTCTTTTTTACTCTAAAAATACGTCAAGACCGTGCTCTGATAAGTTTCGAACAACTTCTTTTTTAACGTCCTCGTACTTAGGTGGGTTGACCAGTAACACGTCTAGGTCCCGCTCCCATTCTTTTTTAGATATACTTAAGGAAACCTCATGGTCTCCTCCAACGACTTCCATCTTATCGATAAACAGTCCCTTGTTCACCGGGGTATCCTGTTTCAACAAGAACCAGATATCGTAAAGATCTCTCCCCTTCGACCTGGAAGTCAAAGCTCGTAATTTTTCTGCAAGTACCTCCTCTTTACGAAGTCCTAGAACAGAAAGAACCCTCAACTCAGGGTATTCAAAGAACAGCCTTGTCCACTCGGGCTCTAAAAAAACGTCGTCCCTTTTTGATATCTCAATGTTGATACTTCCTATAGATTTTTCAGAACCGGTAAAAAGAGGACCTCGATATCTCAATCGTCCATTGAACGAGATTTCTTCATCTTCCACCTTATCAACCGTCGCTTCAACACCGTAAGCCTTCAGACTATCGGATACCCTATCCATCAACCTCTCTATGTTCACTTCATCGTAGACCGTAAAATCTAGATCCTCGGAAAACCTATCCAAACCGTAGGCGTGCTTCAGGTAAGTTCCTCCTTTAAACACCAAAGAATCATCCTCACTATAGAGTTCGTTCAAGAACAAAGATTGGATATAATCCTGCTCCAGTATATGCAGCGGTAATCCTTTCCCGTGGATATCTCTTAACTGACTTCTGGTTATCATCTTACATCACTCTTCACATATAATTTCCATTCCGATCTCAATACGGATCTCTCTTGATCCGGATCAAGTTTTGTGTAAGTATCGATGAGTTCCTTCAGCTCATCTTTTTCAAATTCGATATCTTTCTTTTCCAACATATATCCCAAACGAGATGCAACCGCGGAACTTCCAGCCAATTTACAATACTCGATAAGTCTATCTGTATTTAATTC
Source organism: Thermoplasmatota archaeon (assembly GCA_051745305.1). Classification (GTDB taxonomy): domain Archaea; phylum Thermoplasmatota; class Thermoplasmata; order Halarchaeoplasmatales; family Halarchaeoplasmataceae; genus Saliniplasma. Next base: position 1,451 of record JBNJDY010000106.1, on the reverse strand, counting down.
ATCTGAGATCGCATCTTGTATCTGTGATATACCTCCGGAGTACTCCGGATGTCTTAAACAGTCTATCACGGTCTTCTCCATATCGGAAACCACCACTTTCCCGTATCTTTCGTATCCAAAGAACAGTGATCTTTTCACCGTAACATACTTGATCTTTTGTCCCTGAAACTTCAATGGTTTTTTTCTTTTGGTAGTCACAAGGAACACCGCCCTTGGGACTTGATCTGTCATGCCGTGGTAGTGCAATGCACTCCAGAAAGCGATGTAAGACGGTTGGAATATTTCCGGTACGATCTCATATATATCGAGTTCGTTCCAAACTTCATTCAAGATGAATTTGCCTCTTTCTACCCGCTTGACTAGATCCTTCTCGATCATATTCCCTATTATACGGTAAGTGTTTTCTTTGGATATGTCTAGAAAACGATTGACATCTCGGTGAGTGAACACGACCATGTCTCTGGATCTTATCTCGGAGATCACCTGGGCTTCCCGCCTAGCTATACTTTCCATGTAATCAAGTTATACGATAATCATATAAATAGTTTACACGAATTATAGGTAGATTTTTAACATCATACCACGACGATGGTTCGGGTGAACCCGGCCATCTATTGTCCGGGTTCTTCTTCTTCAGGCACTTCCTCACCATCTACAGGGGGCTCCTGTTGGACCCAAGGCTCTTCTGGCGGAACATCTAGATCATGCCAACGGGGTTCAACAACCGCATCTATCTCCTCTTCATCTTGGTATTCGGGGTACTGCTCTTCTTTGGATTTTCTTCGCATCACAAAGAACACAACGAGCAGTAAGATCAGCACTAAAAGTATACCAAGTGCCAACCACCATATCGGGAAACTAGTTCCGGAATCATCTTCAGAAATCGAGAAGTCCCATGTGTGATCTTCTAACAGGTTCGTTCCCTCTGTACTGAGTGCATCGGATGTTATGGTCACAGTGTAATCGCCTTTCTCAAGATCACTATCCGGTTCAAACGTCATTACAGTACCTTCATCGTTCCAATTAAACGAACCCGATACTTCTTCATCGTCTTTCATCAATGTGAAAGCGGATTCAACCGAGGAAGTATCCATACTCATATCGAACTCGATAACGATATCATCGTCGAAGTCAACGTCTTCACCGGAGGGAGTACTTGAAACGATACCTGGATATTCATGAACCAGCGTAACGCTCACATCGATCACAGCAGAATCTGATAAGCCTTCAGGATCTTCAACGGTTATGGTCACATCCTCTTCCGTAATACCACCATAATAATTGAAAATGATCTCGTAGCCATCTACAGTGGCATAACTAGAATCAGTTGAAAAACTGAGCTCTTCGAGATTGTTATCCGGATCAGATGCGTATAAAGACATGTCTAGTACGTAGTCCTCTTCTTCTTCACACTCGATTTCGGAAGGAACGTCGGAAAGCTCTGGCGGTTC
>JBNJDY010000105.1:0-3541 GCA_051745305.1 Thermoplasmatota archaeon | reverse complement strand
GTATAAAAAAAGACCAAAAATGATATTTACTATAAATCATATATCAATATAATGAAAAATCAACAGTATCACTATACAAATTATAAACCACCATCCAAGAACGGATCCCAGTTGATAGGATCTATAAAAGCAGAGGACCTGCTTGTTTTCGGAGTGGATGAGGTAAAGTCCTTGACAGGTTGGAATAGAAACCGTATCCACAATACCCTTTCTAACCTCAACAAGAAAGGTCATATAATAAGATTGAAGAAGAACACCTACACGCTGGAAAAACACTTCTTCGAAAATACATTCAAAGTGATAACCGAATCTATAAAACCATCTTACATCAGCTTCTGGACAGCTTTATCATCCTACGGATTTACGGAACAGCAGGTCAACGTTATACAGTTGATATCTACGAAACAGTTCCATGACTTAGAGATCAGGAACGTAAACGTGGAGATATCGACTTTCAAACCAGAGAAATTTTTTGGGTATGACGAGATCCAAGGAGCGGTCATAGCCGATAAGGAAAAGTCATTGGTCGATTCTTTATTCATGCTGCAAAAATGTGGTGGATTAGATGAATACACCAAATGCTTGAGAAATGCGTATCCAGAACTTAACAAAGATAGATTACTGAAATACATCGTCCGGTTCGGTAACAGATCACTGATATCCCGGATGGGATTTCTTTTAGACACCCTAGACCTTGCAGATGAAGAACTTCTAAACAATATACATGAACATGGATCGAAAGGCTACGTTCTTTTAGATCCAGATGGAAATACGATCAGAAGCTATAACAACCGTTGGAAAATAAAGATCAATAGAGATATGGAGGAGATTTTATGATATCGAAAGATAAGTTGATAGATATATCAAAAAACACATCACTTCACCTTTACCAGCAGGAGAAAGATTATCTGATCAAACTATTCTTGTACAACTACTTTAGAAGATTCGACAGCGCTGTCTTCAAAGGTGGAACCTGTTTAAGATATATTTACGGAACAGAAAGGTTCAGCGAAGATATAGACCTTAATCTAACCACAGAACCTGAACAGTTCCAAAAAGAGGTTAAAAAGATACTTGAAGAGTTCAAAAAAGTTGGTATCGAGTACGGTTTCATCAAAGAAGAGTTGTTCGAAGAGGCCTATACCTGTGAGATATGGTTTTACGGACCTTTGTACGAAGGTACTGACCAAACACGTAACAAGTTCAGGATAGACGCCGGAAAGAGAGGAGGAACTTTACTTGAACCGAGATGGAAGTTGATAGATTCAGAGTATCCTGAAACGAAGAAGAAATTTCTCGTACAGGTGATGAACGAAGATGAACTATTGGTCGAAAAGTTCATCACCATGTTAACGAGATCAAAAGGGAGAGATCTTTATGACGTTTGGTACCTTTTGATGAGTGACATGACCGTTTCCCCTGAACTTTTCGAGAAAAAACTGGACCTACTTATAGATGGATACGGTCTTCAGGATAAATTTTCGTGGGGATCTTATCCCTCCGAGGAAGAATATCACAGGGACATGGAAAGACTCGTACCGAAGGTCATACCGTACAACCAGGTGATAACGGAAGTTAAAAAGCAGATCGAAGAACTGAAAGAAAAAGTCTCGGTATGATAGGTTGGGAAACGATCCTATGTATGGAGCGGAACTGTGAAATCAGTTTCACTTGGAACGGATTCTAACAAAATTATAGAACCTTTTAGTTTACTCTCGACTTAGTTTACCCCATTTATCATGACGTGACTTATGCTTAACTATAGTAAAGTATAAGTAAACTTAACCACTATATAATACTACAATGTCTACTACAACCATCCAGGTAAAAAAGGAAGTAAGAGATGAACTCAAGAAGCTGGGGGATATGGGCGATGATTACAACAGCGTGATCGAATCACTGATAAAAGAACACAATCGTAACCGCTTAGTGGAGTACAGCCGGAAAGTGGTCGAAGAAAGAAAAGAGGATTTCGTGAACATAGATGAACTTTGAAGTTCTAGTCTTACCGGGCCTCTTTAAAGGTATACCCGTTGATAGGGAAAACCAGATCAAGATGGAATTGAAAAAACTGAAGAAACCATACCCCGGGAGAGGAAAAGGAGAAAAAAAGTTGATCAAAGGGACTGATGATGTTGCATACCGTCTGAGGATCGGTGATTATCGAGCTTTTTACCGGATAGATAAAGAAGAAAAAAGGGTGTACGTTTTCGATATCCTAACATCCGAGCAAGCTCACAAAAAGTATGGAAGACTTTGACTATCTGTGAAGATGCATACGAACTCTTGAAGTCCCCGAACAATATTTTCCCTATATGCATTTCTCAGGTGAACGACCCCAAGGACATATGTCTTACTTTCTTCTTGATGGTAATACACTCGGTATTTCCCGACCCTAAGTCGCCAAAGACCTTCTGTGATCTTCTTGGTCCATACCTTTTGTAAACATCTCGATCCTCTTGATCGCTTCCAATATATCTTCTAGAGATCCCCTGTCCCCTCTCTCAGACATAAATTACGCTCCTTGATATCTCTTTACTGACTTCTGAGATTCTTATACTTTTTAAACCCTGTGGAGTCAAAACATCCACATCTCTATCTAAAAGGTCTTCAAGATAAAATATCAGATCCATAAAATCATCAAAAATCGGTTCTTCGAACTCTACGATTACATCGACATCACTCTGCTCATCCTCTTCCTCTCTCGCACAGAAACCGAAGAGGCCTATGCTTTTGACCCCGAACCTTTCTTTTATCTCTTCTCTGTGGTCCTCGAGAATATTTTTGACAGTCTTACCCATTTTTCTTCCATAAACAGATACCTCTAAGTTCATAATATTTTTTCGGAGATCTTTGAAATAAGATCGAAGAGATGGAAAATCACGATCTCTGAAAAGAAAGAAGTCATATTCAAAAAAGGAATGGAAATTTTTAAATACACATACGTGCGTGTATTAATTATGGCATCGAAAACTATCACTATCTCGGAGGAGGCATACCATCGTTTGAAATCTAAAAAGGAGGATAATGAAAGTTTTACAGATGTGATAAACAAGCTTACTAGGGAAAGATCACTATTGGAGATCGCAGGTATCCTATCAGAAGATGAAGCCGATGAACTTGAAGAAAATATCAAAGAAAGAAGGAGAAAAACCAGAGACAGAATAGACGAAATAAAAAAGAGGATCGAAAATGTTAGCTGATACTAGTTTTATCATAGATGTTATGAGGGGGGAAGAGCAGGCAGTAAAGAAAGTTGAAGAGATGGAAGGGAAAAATAAACCTATGACAATTTCATCTATCTCTTTTTTTGAACTATGGTCAGGTATAGAACAGGCAGAAAAACCAGAGAAAGAAAAAGAAAAGATACAAGATGTTATTGGTTCAAGGGCGATACATGATTTTGACCGTTCTGCAGGGGAGATCGCAGGAAAAATAGACGGTATTTTATGCAAAAAAGGAAAGAAGGTCGAACCACAGGATTCGATGATATCAGGTATCGCAATCAGAGAAAACGAAAAGATATTGACTCGAAATATAC
>JBNJDY010000104.1:0-3578 GCA_051745305.1 Thermoplasmatota archaeon | reverse complement strand
AACGAATCTTATGCTGATGGAGATGTCAGTGGAGTTAATTATACAGGTGGACTAGTGGCTTGGAACCGAGGTCATATTTACGATACATATTCGACTGGAACTGTTATCGGGGAACAGGATACAGGTGGATTAGCTGGAGGGAACACAGGTACGATCAACAACAGCTTCTGGGACATAGAAACATCCGGTACATCAAGCAGTCATGGAGGGACTGGTTTGAATACTACCGAGATGAAAATACAGTGTACTTTTACCGACGTTGGATGGGACTTTAACAATACATGGCACATGATTGAAGAGATAACGTATCCCCTCTTTATTTGGCAGGAGCTGCCAGAGACAACTTCTATATCATTGGAACTGCAAGTTCAGCCGGATAGCGACGGATGGAACTTCGTTTCATTCCCTCTAAAACCCAAGGATAGAGATCTAGAATCTATACTTGCAGATATCCATGGCAGCTATAATTGTGTGATGTACTTCGATTCTTCTACCGACAGTTGGAAGTCTTTTGTACCTGATAGATCGGACCACTTTAACAATCTAAATTCATGGGACCGAACTATGGGCATCTGGATACAAATGAACAAAAATAGGACGCTCACTGTCGATGGATATACACCGTCTAGAACCGACATAACACTATATCCTGGCTGGAATATGGTTGGACTACCAAGTCATACTGATGGAAATCATAACTTACCAGAAGAGGTCACAAAGATAGGTTATTTTGAAGAAGGAAACGAATATAATATAAAATACGATCACGATCCAGAAAACTTCATCTTCGAAGCTGGAAAAGGATACTGGATTTATAACGGAATGGATGATTCAGTTACTTGGAGTGTCAATTACTAGCTTTTAAATTAACTCCTTAATATTTAGTTGTGTTATTAGGTTTTTTAAAAACTCATATTGGGATTGATACGCTACACGTGAGAGGAAGAACACCCTCCCTGATTGATAACCATGTATTATACTCCTCCCACGTACAGCGTTCTTAACCTACTATTAATTAAGTATATAAATAAGATTATTTCAAAATCATATACAAAACTCATATAACATAGTTATGGTTTGAAATTTGATTCCTTTTATTTTTCTATCAACAAACTAAAATTAAGGGGGAGTTTCGAAAGATATAACAGGAACTTAAGTGGAATAGATTGTAAAGATATTGAAAAAAGTATCAAGAAATTGCTGATGTTATGACTAAATTAGATTGATACCCATAAAGAGGAGGTAAACCCCCCTCATGGACACCATCCCTCCAAAAGAGATCAGAACACCCTTCCGCAGAAGAGTGCCTTTTGATAATCAGATATATCATCTAACATCTACACCATCCCCCTCATTTAGATTTTCACAGTCGATATAACAATTATTTCTTGTCTCTCTTGTAATTTACTTAATACCGTTATAATCTTATTAATCATTATGTAACAGTTTTATTTGACATAAAAAGGCTGAGATATTTATATTTAACGGATTTTTCTATTATGATTCAAAATATTTAAATACAATTTTGATACTTTATAAAATATATGGCAGCCAAGGAAAGCGGTGTGCATATCGCTGCAGGTGGTTTTGAATATGACAGGATAATAAAACCTATGTTTAACAGGTATCCTGTAGATAAATTACTTTTACTTAAATCCAAAACTTCACCATATCAAGGTCCAAGAGATTTAGCCAAAAGTTTCATCGATAAGCTACAAGAGAATCCTATTGATATCAAAATTCATCAGGTAGACATGTACGATTTTGATGACGTTTTTTCTAAAGTTTTACAGATTTTAAAAAATGAATCCCAAGAAAATAAAAAGATATATCTGAATGTTTCATCTGCCCCAAAACTAACTCTCGTGGCCATGATGAGTGCTGCTTTTATGATGAAAAATCAGGCGGATATCGAGATTTTTTACGTTTCTCCAGAGAAATACCTGGTCCCAAAAATTATCGATAAATTATCGGATGTTGAAAACAACATAGATGAATTGAAGAAACTCGGGGATGAGTTTTTAGAGAGTGGGACCGCTAAAGGCTTGAACAGCTACGAGGATATACCAGTATTCCCTATAAAGCATATAACCGATAGAGACAGATACATACTGGATGTATTGAAATCCAGTGATGGTGTTCGTTCTATCAAAGAATTGGTTACCAAAGTAAATGAATTAAGAGAAGAACGTATAGAACGGTCCAGCATACAATACAGACTGGAAAAGTTGAAAGAAAACGGTTTGGTTTACACTGAGAGACATAATAAGAAACTACGAGTATTTTTGACAAGAGTTGGGAAGATTTACCTTGAAGGCGATGAATAAGTAGTTGAGATAAAAAAAGATTATTTTAAATACCCGGGTTACGTTATTTAAGATCGGGTGAAAACCAATATGAAAGGATATAGAAACAAACTTTTAGTCATCGATTTAACAGAACGATCGGTGGAAACAGAAGACATACCAGATGAATGGTTCGAAGAATATATCGGAGGGGAGGGTACCGCGATCAGGTTATTGAACGATCACATTAGTCCAGAACTGGATAAATTTGACCCGTCGCAGCCGATAATATTCTCTACAGGACCCTTGACTGGTACTCCTGTTCCATCCAGTGGGAGATGGTGTATAGTCTTCAGGTCACCTGCTACTGGTACAATTGGAGCCTCTAACTGTGGTGGAAAATTGGCTCCTGAGATCAAAAAAGCAGGATATGATATGATCATGGTGAAGGGAAAAGCGAAAGATCCAGTATATGTTTCGATAGTGGATGATAAAGTCGATTTCCACGATGCAGGTGATCTCTGGGGAATGGGAGTCGAAAATACTGATAAAAAGATAAAAGATGACCTAGGTGTGAAAAGAATTCAGATCGCTAGTATAGGGCCAGCCGGTGAGAACAAGGTACTCTTTGCAGCTGTTATGAACGAGGGACACCGTGCAGCCGGTAGAGGTGGAGCTGGAGCCATGATGGGATCTAAAGGTCTTAAAGCCATAGCTGTCAAAGGAACCAAGAAAATCGAAGTAGCTGATCCTGAAAAACTAAAGAAAAAATCGAAAGAAAGCAGGGAAGAGCTATTCTCGGAAGATTTCGTTAGAGAAGAGTTGAAGAGGTATGGTACACCTTCTTTTTACGCAGCTATCGACGACCTTGGAGTGTTACCGACAAAGAATTGGCAGCAGACGACATTTCCATTAGGTCGAAACCACCTAGACCATGATGCCTATTATGAAAAGTTAGATGTAAAAAAATACGCCTGCTGGGGATGTCCAATAGCCTGTGGAACGGTAACAGAAGTAAAAGAGGGGAAATACATGGGAAGCAAAGGTGGAGGTCCAGAATACGAAACTGTAGCCGCGTTTGGAAGTAAAACTCTAGTCAAAGATATGAACGCCATCGCAGCAGCATCACACTTGGCAAATGACATGGGACTAGACCATATTTCAGCGGGACAAGTGATCTCAACCGCCATGGAGTGGTTCGATAAAGGAATAATCGATCGTGAAGATACCGATGGAATCGGGTTAGAGTGGGGCAATGCTGATGCAGTTGTAGAACTGGTAGGTAAGATATCT
>JBNJDY010000103.1:0-3589 GCA_051745305.1 Thermoplasmatota archaeon | reverse complement strand
GTTACACAGTAACTAACACCTTTACCTTCGAAGTCCTCCACTCCTGAAAGGTCCGGTTTCTTATGTTGTATGCCAGGGGCGAGTATCAATGACCTGGTTATGTATGATTTATCAGCAGTTTCAACCACATAGTTCTCTCCATCTATCTTGATAAGTAATGCTCTTTCATTTTTGATATCTGTTCCAAATCTCTCAGCCTGCTTTCTACCTCTGTCCAACAGTTCTTTACCCGATACGCCTTCAGGAAATCCGAAGTAATTATCGATACTTTTAACCTTCTCTATCAACTTGTCAAGCTCATCTAGTATCAAGGTATCAAAATCAGCCCTCGAAGTGTATATCGCAGCAGATAATCCAGCGGGTCCGCCTCCTATTATAATTACGTCATACTTTTCTTCCATCTTTTACCTCCTAGATTTACATCGGTTCGAACTTACAATAACCTATATGATCTGATTCTTTTTTAATTTCATCCCAATCATCTAAGATCTCTAAAGCAGTCGGATACAGCATATCACTTTCGAAAAATGTGTGCATACGTAAATCCGTGATAATATCATAAAGGATCTCTTTAACATCCTCTGTATAAACCGTTCCTTCCGATAAAGCTTCTTGGAGTTCATCCCTCATCTCTAAGATCTCACCATGCTCCTCTTCCAATAATATGGTTCTTCCCACTTTTTTCAGGTTGTTCAAACGGGGGAATATCACTTCTTCTTCCCTATCAAAGTGTTTCTGCAACTCAGTTATAGTTTCTATAAAAAATTTCACAGTATTCTTCATATCAGTTTCAATGTCTTCATGTTTCATATGTGTCTCGATAGTTAAAAGTAAACTCTTCACCCTCTCATGTTCCTCGACTAACTTCCTGATAGGATGGTCAGAGTCTATATCTTTCAAAATGTTTTTCGAAAATCCCCCTACTAGCTGTAAAAATATCTGGCTGATACCTGCTAATTCCTTTCCACTGAAACCCTCTTCTATGAGTTCTACCTCTGCCATATAGAGATCAAGTGGAGTGGCTTCTATAAGCTTATCTACGGTCTCTTTACTCGATATTTTTTCATCGTGATAGTCCTTCAATATTTCAGTTACATATTTTGTATCCATCTTAACACCCTCTAGTCTTCATTTCTGGGAGTGAAACAACAGTATCCTATACTGTCGCATTCTTTCTTGATCACATCCCAATCTTCTAATTCATTAAGTGCGGAGGGGTATAATATATTATTCTCTTTAAAGATATGATCTCTCAGATGGAAAACTATGTAATCTATATTTTCTTTGATCTCATCAGCATTTTTTTCAGGCGATTTCACTAACTTATCTAGCTTCTTTTTCCTCGGCCATAAATCCTCATGATCCATCTCCATGATCCTTGGTGGTCCAGTTATACCCTTATCTTTAAGTCGTGGAAACAGTGTATCTTCTTCTCTTTTATGATGCTTCTCAGCTTCTATAAGATGGTATGCCGCCTCTTTTAACCGCTCTTTATCCTCTTCAGAGATTCCCTCTTTTATCCGTTCTGCTATATCTTCTAAGACCTCTAAAGATTTCAAGATTTCTTCATGTTCCAGCATCAGCGTCTTGATTGGATGGCCATCAGATAGACTTTCTTTAACATGTTCGACTTCATCTTCCACCGCTTTCAGATGTACTTTACAGAATTTTTGAAGCTCGGATTCGGATACACCCTTTTGAAGTAGATTCTGCTCAGCCCTGGATATTTCAGCAGGTGTGGCATCTTTTATGTGTTTTAAAGCTTCTTGTTCGCTTATTTCACCTTTAGCTAGATCCATCAGAACTTCAGTCAACTTTTCAACATTCATTTTTCTCACCTTTTAATCACTATAAACACAAATAAGTGCGTAAAGTATATAAAGGTTGTGTTTTATAAGGTCGATGATGACAAAAAGTATAGAATACTCGATGGGAAAAACTAGGAAAACCATCTTGATGAACTTACTTGATAAAGATCTTACAGCTCTAGACTTGGTTGAAGTACTTAACATAAATGAAAGTGCAGTCCGTAGACATCTAGATATACTTGAGCAGCGGGAGTTGGTCGAGAGCTATTTTGAAAAAGCTGAAAAAGGTAGACCAAAAAAATATTATCGATTGACAGTTGAAGGGGAGGCTGCTTTTCCAAAAGAGATCGATATAGTTCTAGATCATTTGATCGATCACATAATAGATAATTATGGAAAAGATGAATTACAGAAGGTCGGAGACGGTCTTGCCGAGAAACTAAATGAAAATTTCCCTGAGATACTAGAAGTAGATAATTTAGAGACTAGGATCGAAAAAATAGTTCAGGGATTCAACGATCTTGGGTTTTTCTGTGAGTATCAGAAGAAAGGGAAGGATTACTACATCAAATACAAGAATTGCGTTTTTGGTGAACTTCCGAAAAAAAGATCGAACTGGTTGTGTCACGTTCACAGAAAATTATTGAAAGATAAATTGGAGGATGTTGAGGTATCCCAGGATAGATCGATGTTCAAAGGAGATAAATTTTGCAGACAGATAATAGGTGAAAAAGAATGAAAAGAGAGATAATCAAGATCGATGAAGAGATATGCAATGGCTGTGGAGAGTGTGTTAAAGGTTGTCCTGAAGGGGCTTTACAGGTCATTGACGGTAAAGCAAGATTGGTCAACGAGGCTTTCTGTGACGGACTGGGAGCTTGTATCGGAGACTGCCCTTTGGATGCCATAATCATCGAGGAAAGGGAAGCGGAACCATATGACGAAAAAACAGTAGTTGAAAACATGGCTGAAAAAGGTGAGAATGTATTGAAAGCACACCTAGAACATCTCAGTGAACACGGTCAATCAGAACTGCTGCAGGAAGCGCTGTCCCACATGAATAAACTGGGTATCAAAAATCCTTTAGAGGGGGATGACACCGTACCAAAAACAGCATGCGGATGTCCCTCGAGTGCACCTGAAGAATGGGAAGTGGAAAATCAAGAGGACGGACCACGTATCGCATCTGGTTTGTCTCAATGGCCGGTGCAGTTGAATTTAGTTCCTGTGAAGGCTCCGTACTTGGACGGATCAGACCTTATTATAGCGGCGGACTGTGTCCCATTCGCATATCCTAATTTCCATCAGGACTTTTTGAGAGGGAATTCCGTGGTTGTTGGATGTCCAAAATTAGATGATGCGAATCATTATTTAGAAAAGCTCACCGAGATTTTCAAACAGAACGATATCAACAACGTTAAAATAGTTCACATGGAAGTACCATGCTGTTTCGGACTGACACAACTGGTCAAAAAGGCCCTTTCTAGATCTCAAAAAGATATACCTTTTGAAGACTTGACCATCTCTGTCAAAGGAAAGATCAAGGAGTGAATAATATGGAGATAATAGACCTAAATGAAATAGAAACAAAAGAGAAGTTTAAACCGCATAGAGTGATACAGCAGGATGAAGTACAGGTAGTGATACTGCCTTGTGACATCCTCACCTACCAAATCTGGCGATTTCTTAGGAACAAGTTCCTTTTCATCCTCACTTTCGTTGCGGATTGGAAGGTGCTTCCGACCGTTTTAGCATAGGTTACCACCTACCTCGCCGACTTG
>JBNJDY010000102.1:0-3648 GCA_051745305.1 Thermoplasmatota archaeon | reverse complement strand
GGATAAAAAAGGTGGTGTGAAAAGTATATACACGATTTATGGACTTGAAAAGGGTAAAAAGATCGTCTCGATCCTAATACTGTTCTTATTCCTTTCACCACTGCTTCTGTTTAATTCCACCGTTGACATCCTGATGCTATTATCTACATCTATGGCTAGCGTTTTGATATTTTATTTATTTGAGAAATACCAAGCGATCTTCGGCATCTATTTTCTAGTTTTAATCTACGTGTTAGCACGCTTTTTAGAATTCATAAATTTTTGAATTATAAGAGATAATCAAAGAATGTAAACTTATGACATAACGATAATTAACCAAATAATCATTTTCACATATATAGAATCTTAAATATGCCTTTACTTTATTATCTCTACATAAGTTAAAGTGTCGACTTGTTGTCCCCTGATTTCGCCTTTAATTGAACCCCATCCTACCAATGAATTAAGGTAATAAACGGACATTTCTTCTTTCAATGTCACATTAAGATATATATCGTGTTTTTCAGCGACTATCTCCCATGTATATCCAAAACCTCTCTTCTCCGAAGTTATCTCTATATTCATATCATCTATAGTCCTTACATCTCCATTGGGGCATACCTCCATGATATACTCAATATGTTCATCGACTAAATCTACGATTTCCATTTCTACACCAAAATCAGTCCAAAAAGCGAACCAATTCCAATCCGTAGGTATGTGTTCTCCCCAATGATGCTCTATCCACCCGTGACCAACTACCTCTTTTACTTTACCATCTGTCATTAGTTCGCCTTTGACATCACAGTTAGTCAAGGCAAAAAGCGAATAGATAGTTTTGACTTTATCGGAGAACATAGTTTTTTCTACACTGCCATCATACTGAGTGGCAGGGGGTTTGTTGGATTCTATAGAGAGATTCAATTCATATGTTTTTTCCTCGATAGGGAGCAGTGCCTCCATCTCATATTCAAACGCACTATCCTCTTTAACAATCAATGTATCTTTCGTTTCATAGCCTGAATTCTCAAATTGCATTTCCATTTTCCCATCAGCGATTGACAATTCACCCAAGAAACGTTTGTCATCGTTAACTTCATCATTCTCAAAATCAAAAACGTAAACTCCTTTAAATTCGGGATGATATAATAAAATTATTCTTAGAGACTCTCTGTCAACTTCTGGAAATTCCAATTCGAGGGCTAAAGATATCCATTTTTCCTGCTCAGGGTCATCTAGGCCTCCTTCGGCTTCTGGGAATCTAAGATCCGTATCCGGTATCACATAAGGATAATTTCTCCAATCTGTTTCATCTTCATCCATACCCTCATCATCGCTTGAATGATAAAATATTGAAATAATGATAATCAGGATTATGAAAACTGAGATTATAGTTACCGTTTTTTTCGATGATAGAATTTTTTTAAACATCGTCTATTAAACAGCCAATATATTATCTGCCAATAAAGACTTTTGGTTTAAGAAGCAAACCACTGATGAAATATTAATTAAACAAATACAGATCGGATACGCCTAATAATTCATACCTACTCTTATCAGAAATGAATTCTGATAATTCGATCGAACAAAGAAAAAAATATTCTACAAACGTTAGTTACATAATGCCATTGTTGACAAAGTTCGACACTAGATTCAATCGTTTGTAAGTATGGACATTTTACGAGAGAATTAATTTGACATACTCGATAATTGATGGTAAAGATTATTTATAAAATCACTTTATTCAGGTTTTACATATGGATAAAGAGGAGACTTTGACCAATAAGTTACTCAATTTTCTTGAGAAAGACAGATTCAGCCTTACCTCCGCGATAGTCTATATATTCATCATAGCAGGTGTACGGTCTCTGATGGAAGCACAGGTCGGAAGATATCACGGATACGGCAGGTATTTGTTCACTCAGCATGTTTTACTTTCATATCCACAGCTGCTTATCGGCGTTTTGATAATCTACCTGATAATCAAGAAACCTCCAAAAAAGATCATGAACGTTTTCCTCCTCGGTTATGGCTTGCTTTTAGTACCGCCTATCGCAGACTTCTTATTAGCTGGCGAGATCGGGGTAGAGTTAGGTGCCCAGTATGAGTATTTAAGTATCGAACAAATAGTACCTGCGTTATTGAATGGTTGGAATCCTATATATGTATACAACTTAGCTAGTCGAGGACAAGGAGTGATGTTCCTAGGATTGTTAGGGGGATCGGCTGCATACGTAGCATTAAAAACTAGATTCAATCAAAAATTACTATATTTATTCAAAGATAAGATAGTAGATGTTAAATTGGTAAAGAGCGCTATTCAAACTATCGGTACCTATTTCGGTATATGGGGGCTTATATGGTTCATAGGCAGCTTCAAAGCTATAATAAGATTAGAAACTGATCATTACGTAGTTTTCAATTATTTCAAAGTACCTTTTTACACAAGATACTATATTTTCTATAGACAACATAATTATCCCGAGAGTCTTATTTTTCCAACTGACTCTGGTATAATGGGATTACCTACGAATCTAGTAACCAATCAAAGTAGATTGATCTTCTGCTCCTTTTTCATAATACTAGCAATCATATCTACTCTAATAATCCTGTATCTCTCCCAAAGAAAAAGATTGATCGCAACATTGAAAAATCTACCTAAAATGAACATCATCCTTTTTTCACTATCTGCGTTTATTGGAATCTCTTCGATACACATGATCGACCCTGACTTTTCAAAGGGCTTCGCTATAGACCCCACTTATCTAATGCACATGCCATATATTTTCTTATCTTTACTTGTTATCGTACTACTAACATCTTTCTCATATTTTGTAAAACGTATTTACCTATATGGAACTAAAGATGAGAGTATTTTAAATCAATACATTGATGACAACTTGACAAAATACCATTATACACATCTTTCAGCATCCATAGGTCTTACAGCACTATACTTCTCGTTGATTTTAGGCTATATAACTTTTATAATAACCATTATCTGGATGGTATTATGTATACTGTTGACCAGTGAAAAGAAGAATATATTCAGAGAAAATTTGAAAATAACTAGTTACGGTATCCTTTCATTTTTCATTGGGTTTTATACGCCTAACGCATGGCGCTCATATATAGTTGACTTAATAGGTGAAGTGGATGTAACAATGGAGATAGTTTACAGAACTCCACCTATGACTTTAAACATACTCCTAATCATTATCTGGCTCCTTGTGAGTTTCTGGTTGATAGCAAAAATCACGAGTTTCATTGATGAAAAAATCTATATTTTTTCCAAACTAGATGAATCAAAGAACCAACAGTTGACTTTGAGTATTATCTTAATACTTCTACTATTCCCACTCATTCTCTTTCCATCTTTTACGAGTTTGTTCATATTCATCGGACCCGCTATCGCAACACCAGTTTGGTATAAATTATTAGGAAAATCTAAGGTGATCTCTTTCGGATTTATGTTACAGTTTTTATTGTTAGCATTTGGTTTCCTTTACGTCTTTTGATGTTTATCTAAAATTAGTTTGTAAAAAATAGAATAGGTTTTAGTAGTAAAATATTAAAAATATAGTAAAAAGAAAAGGGTTTTTGGTTTTTTAGTATTCAACTGTCCAAGTCACGTCGTAGTCTGCATCATTGTATAACCAGTAACCTTGT
>JBNJDY010000101.1:0-3777 GCA_051745305.1 Thermoplasmatota archaeon | reverse complement strand
CAAAAATATCTTTTCAAATAGGCATCTGGCTCCAATATTTCTATCCCAATATTTTGCAAAACTCGGCAGGTTCTACTGGAATTCACTTCCTGAATTCCATCGAGTATCAGAATTATGGAATAATTCCAATTTAGTGGCAATTTTGTTTATGAAATTGCCACACTATTTAGAATTTTTAAAAAAATTCTGAAACAAGCTGCTACCTTTCACATGCGTCACGAGTCTCTATGACCGAGTGTGTACAGGATTGGCATCCCTCCACCCTCGAACGGAGTTCTGCGGAAAAGAAGGAATCTATGATTCCTGCATGAAGGATGGCAGACGAGAATACTGTAAACATCAAAAATAAATTATCAGCTTGAATTTCAAAAAACCTTAGGACCACGGAGGTCGGTGGGACGGATTAAAGAAAAATCGATTTGATTACCCATCTAAATAATCAATAATATCCATAGTTTTTATGAGCGTCACCGATGTCGAGTAGTTCATGGACAAGCACAAGCTTTTTTTCTTCATCTATGGTATAGATAGCAGTATGGGACCGACCGATATGCATCCGGTAAGCTTCTTTTCCTTGATAAACAATTTTTTCAGTATCGCCTAACCCTGAATCGGGTCTTGGATAGGGATCGTCCTCAAGTTTCCCCAAATTCTTTTTTATTATATTTTTACTTTTTTTATCTTGAGACTCATAATAGGGCTGGGCATCTTTTTCGTGTAGAATAACTCTATACTCCATTCAGTCCAGCTCGTCAAGATCCTTGAAGCCCTCTGGCGCCTTCTCTTCGTTCTCTTCGATCCTCTCAAAAAGCTCCTTACGATTTTGTTTCCAATGCTCTTTTAGCAATTCTTCTATGACCTCATCATAGGACTCGCCTACATCTTTCATCTGATGGAGTCTTTTTCGATTTTCTTCAGATATGCGAATTTTCTTATCAGCTTTCATCTTTATCCTCTCAGTACCACATGAGGTACATAGGCCCCATGTTATACATATAAACTACTATCCAACCTATTAAGGTTTTTGCTTACTTTTAGATAATACTAGAAAAACTCTTTCAACGGATGAAATCCTGAAGATTTAGGCGGATGAGCATGTCAATGCCCAACATCACAGATGGCAGTCAATACAGCCCTTTCCATTCAACTTCTTTTATTTCTTC
Organism: Thermoplasmatota archaeon; assembly: GCA_051745305.1. GTDB lineage: Archaea > Thermoplasmatota > Thermoplasmata > Halarchaeoplasmatales > Halarchaeoplasmataceae > Saliniplasma. Next base: position 2,614 of record JBNJDY010000101.1, on the reverse strand, counting down.
AAAATCATCATCGTCAGAAACGATAGTATGTACGCCGTTACTGGTGGCTACAGAGAGATGTATTGCATCTCTTGGTTTTAGCTTTTCATACTTTTTCTGATAATTGATCATACGAAAAGCATCCTCGGAGGTCACATCAAATACACGCAGATTTGGAAATTCTAAAATCCTTTCGCCTTCTTTTAATGCCTTTTCTCTGCCAGCTTCTCTAGAGATGATCCATACGACTTCATCTAATGTCAAAGAAGAAGTGCAGGCCTCTATCTCTCCTTTAACCATCTTTTTCAGCCAATCCGCAGCTTTCCGTGATCGGTCACCCTCATATAGCGCTGGAAGAATGAAAACATTGCTGTCAAAATAAAACAAATCAATCACCGAACTGAGAATAATAGCGTGAATCCCAATCGATATCTTCTGGCTCCTCTTTTTTCTCTATTTCAGAAAGATATTCGTCTAGAATCCTATCACCATCGTGAGCCTCAATTATTATTTTATCTTTTTCAACTCGAAAAGACAGTTTTTCTCCTGAATGGAGGTTCAACATCTCTCTTATGGGCTTAGGTATCACCACTTGTCCTCTCTCACCTAATTTGGATCTGATCTTTATCATTCATACCAACAAGTATGATATTTTCATACTCGTTTATTAAATTTTCTCTTGTAACCCAATACTGCTTCGTCACACCGACTCTATCCTCAACAGCTCGGTCCAAACCGATGATCACACCACGATTTTCCACTCACCTCACAACGGTTCCAATATTTAAATTTATAACAACTACTCGTAGTTCTCAACGATGGTATCACATGGCCTTTCACGCCAAAAATATCTTTTCAAAAAAGCATCTAGCTCCAATATCTCTATACCTCGAAACTCTTTGAGTTCAAGAAGATGTTTATCTCCAGATTTCACGAAATCCGCATACACCTCTACTGCATATCCCAAGATCATGTTATCAGATCTATCTTTTTTTATCACATCGATATTTTTTTCCGAGTGAGAGAAGGAATCTACGATCCCCGTGGGAAGGATGACAGGCGAGAGATTTGACAGTAAGCGACAAATGTTTATCAATAAGATTCTAAAAATATCCCTATCAAAAACCTCAGGGGCACGGAGGTCGGTGGGACGGACCATCACTCATGATATTCATCTAGGAGTTTCTCGATATCTTCAACAAAGCTGTGGATATCCCCCAATCTTACCCTCAATATATGTAATACCTTTTTATCATCTACGATCCCATAACGATGTACCAACAGATTTCTAAACCTAGCCATGTTTCCTAATCTAGCGTTCAATTCGCTTCCGATCACATCGTTTTCGTACAGCCGTTCAAACATCTCTGAGTAAGTCTCAGCTCTTTCCCAACCTTTACTGGAAATAATGTGATTTGAAATATCGATACAACTTTCTATAACTTCCTGTAGAGAATGTTTCGTAGCTTGCAATTTTTCAAACGATTTCAAAAACTCATCATCATCGATCTCTTTGACTTCCTCTAAATAATCTAGATTTTTAAAGATCAGATCTATCTTTTTCTCGACCAACTCTTCATCTATCATGCTAAGATCCTCCTTCTCCTTAACTCATTATACTGATCTAGATAATATTTTATGTCAAGATATTTACTGTACACCTCAGACTCAAACTCCACTCTTGTCTTCTCATCATTACATACCAACAGCTTACCATTTTTTAAAACTTGGTGTAAAAATATTATCTTCCTTCCATTCAGAACTCTGAGATCAACTTCAAAACCCAAATCCTTAGAGAGTTCAACTCCCTTACGCATCTCGAACTCGATTCTTTCCTTTTCACTGACCCCGTCTTTCAAATACACGGCGATATCGATGTCATGGAATCTATCTTTTAAAAATGACCCATAAACGTACGCAAATTGTACGATGTCTTCCTGTGAGAGTATATCGATTATCTTAGATTCGATCTTTTCCTTTTCACTCATCGATAATTCTTCGATCATATTATCTCCATTTTAATCGATGTGACCATATCTATACTTCATATACCTCATCGCTTTATTTAAATTATCCCTCAAATAATATCACATTTACCTACACTATCCTCAACACCTCGGTCCAAACCGATGGCTAAACCACGATTTTCCTTACAACTGTAGTATTTAAAATATGTACAGATGATAGGCTTTCTACAGCACTATTTTAGAAACTGACGGGAATCTAATGATGTATCCCTCTCTTCAGCCCCCATGAATATAGTTAACTCTTTACCCAAGAAGTCACCTTCCTAAATCTCTGATTTAGGTGGGTGATGAATTGGGGTGTTTTTTCAATCACACTTTCACGGCCCCCTCTAATAATGTCTTATATACCTAGAAAGAAATTCATACTTGGATGGAAACTAAAAAAACCATAACTTGTAGGATTATAGGGTGTTGTGGCATCACGAGAGCTTTGCTTGAAGTGAAAGGGGGAATCTTTTGATTCCTGCGCAACGCCCGAAGCCACTATTGTTGACCCGACCTCTGCAACGCAAGTCGGCGAGGTAGGTGGTAACCTATGCTAAAACGGTCGGAAGCACCTTCCAATCCGCAACGAAAGTGAGGATGAAAAGGAACTTGTTCCTAAGAAA
>JBNJDY010000100.1:0-3898 GCA_051745305.1 Thermoplasmatota archaeon | reverse complement strand
TGTGCTGAGATTGGTGCTGAGATTGCAACAATACCTTTCAGTGTGATCAAAGATATGATGACACATAATAAAACTAAAGAAGGGATGAAGGCTTTCACTAAGGATGTTATTCCAGAATATAAAGATATTGTAGAAAAGTCTTAAATATACATATCGACTATGTTTAAATTATAAGGACTGGGATGATGAAAAAGATAAGAAAGTGTGAAAACTGTAAAATATACACTCTCGCTGAAAAATGCGATAAATGTGGAGCAAAAACTATTAATCCCGCTCCTCCTAAATACTCACCCGAAGATAAATATGGCGAGTATAGAAGAAAACAAAAAAAGATAAATAAACAATAATTTAAGGTGTTAAAAAAATGGATGATATAGTTTTAAAGTTCAAAGAGAAACCTAAACTTGAAAATACTGTCTTAATTGAAGGATTACCAGGCGTAGGAAATGTGGGTAAACTTGCAGCTGAACATCTCATCGATGAAATCGATGCTAAATTATTTTGTGAAATATACTCTATCTACCTACCACCTCAAGTTTTAGTGAACGAGGATGGGATGGCAGAACTGGTGAACAACGAGTTATATTATAAAAAAGATGTTGGCAAGGACGGCATAGATCTATTGATCCTTACCGGAGATTATCAAGGCATGACTCCCCAGGGACAATATCAATTAACCGACAAGATGTTATCGATGGCTGAGAAATATGATGTAAAAAAGATATTTTCTTTGGGAGGATATGGTCAAGGAGAAATGGTTGAAAAACCGGACGTTTTAGGTGCCGTGACTAATGAAAATCTTATCGACGAGATGGAAGAACTCGGAATCGTTTTTTCAGAAGAACATCCTTCATCAGGTATAGTCGGTGCAAGTGGTTTGTTACTCGGTATGGGTAAAAGACTGTATAACATCGATGGAGTCTGTTTAATGGGTGAAACATCAGGTTATTTCGTGGATCCAGGGGCAGCAAGAGCTGTATTGAAGATCCTTGTAAAATCACTCGGATTTGAAGTGAAATATGATAAATTAGATGACAAAGCAAAGGAAGTCGAATCATTGACTACGAAACTAAAAGAGATGGATGCTAGTACTGGTATGCAGCAAGACACTGGCAAAGAGGATCTAAGCTATATTGGTTAAAATAGGTGAGGTTTATGGACCAGGAAAAGAAGATAGAACTTTATTTAAGGGGTTACGAAGAGGGACAGAAAGAAGCCTGGTCCAAAATTAAACATATGGTTTCTAGATATGATGGATGGGAACTAAAAAGTAGGATTGAAAGCCGATTAGGGACTTTATATCAGGATGTAAAGGCAAAGAAAGTTGATCTCAGAGAAGACCCTTCACCACTATTTTTCGAAGAACCAGAGAAAGAGAGAGAAAAGGTAATCGATGATCTTGACGTTGACTTGAATAACGGTGAAGGCCTATTAGTGATAGAAGAAAATCTAGGAGACAGTATTGAAAAATTTAAGAAATTGATTTCAGAAGAACGAAAGGGACTATTCATATCGAGAGATTCACCAGATAAAATACTCAGAAGGTTTGATTTCGGTTCTAATGTGAGTTTTATATGGCTATCTAAAAGCAGTAAAAAAGATTTCTCCGATTTCGATTATGAGATAAGCACAGTCTCACCTTCTAACCTCCAGAAATTATCATCGTTTATAGGTACTTTCCTAAAATCGAATGATGAAGGAGTTATATTTATCTCGGGTATTCAAAGCATCATTAATTTTACAAGTTTCAGTAAATTACAAAGATTCATAGGATGGACTATGGATAATGTTAGTGAAAAAAACGGATTCTTGATATGTTCAATACCAGACTCATCTATCAAAGAGAAAAGATTAGGTATACTGAAGGCTGAATTCGATATATTTGTTTAACACATACTAAAAATATTATATTTACACTATATCTGAACCTCCATGTAGATATGTTATAGTTAACGGTGGATGTATGAAATATATGATTGTAGGATGGAATGAAACTGCAGAATCCCTAGCTAGGGCTTTTGAATATAGGGGATTTAACTATAAAACCTACACTCAAAACATCAGAGAAGTTGAACAAAACAAAATTGATAAGTTTAATATAAAAAATTTGGACCAGTTATACAAATCAGTGAAGAATGACAGTATATTATTTTTACTACAATCAAAATTGGATGATAGGATCGAGGTTTTAAAAAAAGTAAGAGAACAATCTAAAGGATGTAAAACGATTTCTATAACGTTCCAAGATGAAGTACAGAAATTAAAAGAATATCATATCGATGAAGTAATCGTAAAAGATGAACTATTTAGCAGCTCCTTATTAAAAAGTTTAGATGAAATTGAAAGTGTATCTAACAGCGAAACAATAACAGATATTATTAAAGAAAGCAAGAAAGAAATATCAATATTTTTACATAACAATCCAGATCCTGATGCTTTTGCTTCTGCAATGGCATTTGAAAAAATTTGTGAAAAATATAATAAAAATTTCGGTACATATTATAGTGGCAATATTGGACACCCAGAAAACGAGATAATCGTTGAAAGTACGGAAATAAAGATGATGAAAATTGAACAAGGGGACATAAAGACCATCCTTAACGATTCGGATATTGTAGTTTTCCTAGATTTCGCCAAACCGGGATATAACAATTTACTTCCCGAAGAAACAAAGGCAGATATCATTATTGACCACCATAGAACAAATAAGGATGTTAAACAAACTGGTTATGCCGAGATTCGAACAGATGTAGGGGCTACTTCTACACTTATGACCAAACATCTTTTGAATCTTGGATTTGATATATCTCCAATACTTGCAACATGTTTGTTATATGGTATCAAAGTTGATACAGATAACTTTACAAAAAATATTTTTGTTCAAGATTTCAAGATGATCTCGTTTCTTTCAGCTATTGCAGATAAAGACGTATTAGATATCTTTGAAAGTCCTCCAATCAATCCAGGTACTGTTAGCGCTCTCGGTACAGCTATCGTGAATAGAAAATATAAACATGAAAACATAGTGGCATATGCAGGTGAGATTCCTGAAAAAGATGATATACCACAAATCGCAAATATATTATCTAAAGAAAGAGATATTAGTAATGTACTGGTATACGGTTTATTGAACAATAAAATATATATGTCAGCTAGAAGCAAAGAACTTAAACTAGATATAGGAAAAAGAATGAAAAAAGCTTTCTCATCCATTGGAAATGCAGGAGGTCATCAACACTCTGCTGGAGGTGTTATAGACTTCTCAGAATTTGATGGTATTGAAGAAGCTAAAGATAGGATAGAAGAAATATTTACCAAGGAGGTAGTTAAAGATTAGACCAAGTTATCAGATTAGATTTGATCAAAAAGGAACTAGTCAAACTGAAAAGAAGCATCTATTAATTGCCCTTGGTGTTCTCACTTTAGCTTTCGCTATCAGCTTTTCAGGAGGTTTTCAAGGTATTACAAATCCAAATTTTCCACTGTTTCTCGGCATTTCATTTTTGTCAGTAGGAACCGCCTTTTTATTTCACGAATTAGCTCACCGAAAATTTGCTAGGAGATATGGATGCTGGGCGGAATTTCGTATGTGGACTTGGGGTTTGATGATGGCTTTGATTTTCAGCATGTTTGGCTTTGTTTTTGCAGCACCTGGAGCTGTGATGATTCAAGGTCACATAACAAAGGATCAAAATGGGAAAATAAGCGCTGCTGGACCTTTTACAAATTGGATAGTTGGAGCAGTATTTTTATCTACATCATTTGCTCTGCATTTAATAGGTTATGGACTTTTAGGGTTCATTTTAGCATTCGTTTCATTTGTAAACCTCTTCATAGGCGGTTTCAATCTACTCCCATTCGGTCCATTAGACGGATATAAAATATTTAGTTGGAATGT
>JBNJDY010000099.1:0-3961 GCA_051745305.1 Thermoplasmatota archaeon | reverse complement strand
GTCCAAATCTAAAACACTTGCACCTCCGATACATCCCAACTTGAGTATATCCCATGCAGGTAGTTTTGTTGGATCTCTGTACTTGGTTTTAGTCAATATCGAGGACGTTCTCATCTCTCTGAACATGTTGTGCGTACCGGGGCCCGGTGCCTGATCAGTACCTAAACCAACGTTTCCACCTAGTTCTAAGAACTCTGACACCGGTGGTACTATCCCGTCTATCATAGCTATAGAACTGGGACATCCTACCATATCAACATTGTTTTCGACCATGATCTCTTTTTCTTCTTGTGTAGTATCATGACAGTGTGCAGCTAAGAGGTTTTCATCAAGTAGGTCCGATTCTTTGAGTACTTTAACAGTGGTTGCTTCCTTTCCATATCTAACTTTGATCTGTAATCTTTCTCTTTCACCTTGAGCTACATGCATATGTATTTTAGTACTCCTTTTTTCCGCCAGTTCTTTAACTTGTTTGAGAGTATCTTCAGTGACCATGTCCAGTGCTTGAGGTCCGTACATTATCTTGACCAGATCTTCTCCATCGTACCTGTCATATATCTTGTTAGTGACTTTCAAAGATATTCTTCCTTTATCCCTGTCTAATTCATAAATATCTTTTGGACCTAAACTTTGTTTGTTAGAAGTCACTTCGTTGATAATTTCCGTGGCAGCCACTCGGACATCAAAAGGAGCGTACACCTCTTCTATCAATCTACCAACGTCAGATGTGTATTCCCCGAATGTAGTGATACCTGACCGCAGTCCTTCTATCACACCTAATTTTGAACCCAATATCCTATCATCTTTTTTTAGATGCTTAGCGATCGGTCCGATAGCTTTGTTCATCCACTCTATTTCCGGTACATCCTGTGCCCCACCCCTTAAGATCGTAGAACTGGTGTGGGTATGGGCGTTTACAAGCCCGGGCATAGTTACGTGACCTTTTCCGTCTATAGTACGTTCAACCTCATCTCCTTTGAAATCACTTGATTTACCTACAAAGTCGATCTTCCCATGGGAAAATGACACAGCTCCATCTTCTATTATACCCAATCCTTCCCCCTGAAATGTGAGTAGTTTTGTGTTTATTATAGCGGTTTTCATGCTTTTCTTAATTATTGTAAGGGTGTAAAAAACTTTCTAGATTTCAACGTACTCGCCAAGTTCCAAAAGAGTAGCGTTTATCTCTTCATCTTCCATCAGATCAACCAGTTCTTCAGCGTCATCAGTACCTTCCTCTGGGTTGAAGTGGAACGGGATCACTTTTTCTGCTTCTAACCTTTTTGCAGCTGAGATGTAGTCGTCGTAGTAATCCGGGAAACAGGCAGTGAACAGCAGCTTCACATCTTCTACATCCGGGAATACGTTGGAATCTCCACTATGTAGTACCCCTTTGTAGTAGTAACTGACGCTTTTCTCTGCATTCCAGCACTTACAATCTAACATTTTCACGTCCTTAAAATACATCCCCGGTTCTGCTCCGATACCGTCCAGATCGAATTTCTCCAAAGTCGGCTCCGGAGCTAGTAGTTTTGCATCACTTTCATACTCATCGAAATCGTCTGGATCGAAATGGTCATCGTGTTCATGGGTAACAAGAACTAGATCTGGCTTCTTTTCCGGTTCAACTAGAAAATTCGGATCTATCAATATATGTTGATCGCCAAAGATCTCCACACAGGAATTACCCAGCCATCTAACCTTCATCTTTCAAACCTCCTTTATGACTTAATTATAATTTGTTATGCAGATGTTAAAAACCTTTCGATTTTTGTAGAATATCGATCTAGTTACCACCATAAAAAATAATAATTCTGTAAACAATCTAGTGCTGATAATATGGGAAGTGAGATCAAAGTAATCGTGGGAGATGTAGAGTTGAAGGGTCAGTTAAAGGATACAGATTGTGCAGAAGTCTTCGAAGAGATGCTTCCGATGGAGAAGGCTTTTCAGACATGGGGTAACGAGTTCTACTTTCCTATCGCCGTTGAGATGGAACTCGACGAAACAGCTCGAACAGAAGTTGAAGTAGGAACATTAGCTTACTGGCCACCCGGTAAAGCCATAGCACTGTTCTTCGGTGAAACACCGGATTCCACCACTAAAAAACCGGTAGCTGCAAGTGACGTAAACGTGATCGGGTCCGTTGAAGAAGCTGAAAAGTTAAAGAATGTAAAAGATGAGGGAAAGATCAGAATCGAAAAGGTGTAAAAAGTTCATAGCACCATAAAAGTAATATTACAACGGTTTACTTCCAAATCATGACCTCTTCAAATAACGACTACGACGAAACTCTGAAGATCATATATAATTTTATCGGGGATAAGTTAGAGAAAACCGGTTCTGATAAAGTGATACTCGGATTGAGTGGTGGACTGGATTCTGCAACTGTCTTGAAATTATGTATAGATGCACTAGGGAACGATAAAGTCATCTGTCTCATCATGCCAGAATCGGCATCTCCTGAGCAGGATATGAAGGACGCACGATGGTTAGCATCTGAATGGGATGTAAAATATCACGATATAGACATAGACAATATCTTGAAGGAATTCCCTGCGGACCCTGATAACAGGATGGCCTTTGCAAACCTAAAAGCAAGAATACGTATGTGCCTGGAGTACTACTTTGCCAATGTTGAAAGAGGTTTAGTCGTTGGGACCAGTAACAAAAGTGAACTTTTATTAGGTTACACTACTAAATATGGGGACAGTGCTGCGGACTTCCTACCCGTTGGAGATATCTACAAGAGTGATCTAAGTAAATTAGCAGAAGTGATAGATGTCCCAGAACGATTTTTAAACAAGGTTCCGAGAGCAGGTCTTTGGGAAGGACAAACTGATGAAGATGAATTGGGATACGAGTACGAGGAAATAGACGAGATACTCAAAGGGATCGAAAAAGGATATTCCATGGAAAGGATCGCTGAAATCAACGGAGTATCTGAGAAGGCTGTTCAAGACATAAAAGCCATGGTAGAAAAAAACGCTCACAAAAGAAAGATACCGACTGTGGCCAAATTAAGAAGCGCCACTATAGGAGTCGATTGGAGAGAGTTTTCAGATTAAGAGGTGATATCATGGTGATGATACTACTTACTGGCATGCCTGGTTCCGGCAAGGAAGAGTTCTTGAGAGTTGCAAGAGATTTTGATTACGACGTGGTCAGGATGGGTGACGTCGTGAGGGCGGTCGCTAAACAGGAGAACATGCTTATGGACGATATAAGCATCGGAAGTTTTGCCCACGATCAAAGAGAGAACTTCCATTTTGGGATATGGGCTGAAAGGACATTGAATCGAATTAGTGATAGTAAAACCGTCATCGACGGGGTTAGGAGTTACGAGGAGGTCGAAATATTCAAATCCGAGCTGCAGGAGAAGATGGTCATAGTTGCGATCCACGCATCCCCCGGTACGAGATATGAAAGGTTAAAGAAAAGGGGTAGAGAGGATAAACCAGAAGATTGGGAACAATTCGTAGAAAGGGATCATCGAGAATTGGATTGGGGGATAGGTAAGATAATCGCATTAGCCGATAAGATGATAGTTAACGAAGGTACTATCAAAGAGTTCCATAACGGGGCTGAGCAATTTTTTATCGATTTAGAGAAAAAAGAGACCGACTAGGTCTCAATCATCTCTAATCATCCTAGTTCCACAATCTGGACACATTTTTTCTGCGCAGGGATTACCTCTTTCATGAGGAACTTTCTTCCCACAATCAGGGCATACACAATATCCTCCAGGACCTGGAGCTTGTGAACGTCCTCTTCCCCGACCTGAACCAGGTGGTCCAGTACCGTCTCTTTTAGGCATTTGTTTTCACCTCCTTATTAAACATTTTTCAAATCATTTTGTATCTTATCCCACAAATTGATGATTTCATCGTAAATTTCAGTACCAAGAGTATCTTCGAATTCTATGATACTTTTTCCAGCTATCATTGCATCCGTAACTCGT
>JBNJDY010000098.1:0-4031 GCA_051745305.1 Thermoplasmatota archaeon | reverse complement strand
GCTTATCTGGACGGAGTGGTATTCTATGATAGAGGTGATGTTGTTTTGGTTGAGTGCGTACCTCCTGAATATATAGAAGCAAAAGACCCAAAAGGTTAATAAAAACCCGTATTACTCTTTTGTTGTATGGTTTTAGATAACCTCAAAGACGGCCTAAGGGGTGCTGTCAAGAAGATAGCCAACGCCAGTCATGTCGACAAGAACCTTATCGAAGAGGTGGTCAAAGATATCCAGAGGGCGATGATATCTGCTGATATGAACGTCCAGATGGCACTTCAATTGACTGAAAAGTTGAAAGATAGGGCGCTGACGGAGAAACCCAAGGCTGGGACAAGTACCAGAGAGCACGTCATTCAGATACTTTATGAAGAGTTCGTTAACATAATGGGTACAGGTGAAGAACTAGAACTTAAACCACAGAAGATAATGATGGTAGGCCTCTATGGTATGGGTAAGACCACCACATGTGGTAAACTGGCAGCTCACTTCCAGAAGAGAGGTTTAAGCACTGCGGTGGTTGCTGGAGACACCCACAGACCGGCAGCTTACGAACAGTTGGAACAGGTGGCTGATGACGCCGGAGTCCCGATCTATGGTGACCCTGATGAAGAACGTGCACCCAAGGTCGTGAGAGAGGGGATGGAGAAGTTCAAGAATTATGATGTCGTTATCGTAGATACTTCAGGTAGACATTCCTTAGAGGATGAGTTGATCGAGGAGATCAAAAGGATCAAATCCGTGGCCGATCCCGACGAAGTGATATTAACAATCGATGCATCCGTCGGTCAGCAGGCCGGACCACAGGCCAAGGCATTCCACGATGCAGTGGGTGTGACTAAAACCATAATCACGAAATTGGACGGCAGCGCTAAGGGCGGTGGTGCTTTGAGTGCGGTAGCGGAAACCGATGCACCCGTAGCCTTCATTGGTACCGGCGAAAGGATAAGAGACCTTGAGAAGTTCGATCCGAAAAGGTTCATATCCAGGATGCTGGGTATGGGAGATATAGAAGGTCTTTTAGAGAAGGCAGAGGAAGTCATGGACGAGGAGAAGGCCGAAGAGACCGCCAAGAAGATGTTGTCCGGTGATTTTGATCTAAAAGATATGTACGAGCAGATGGAGATGTTATCCGGAGTAGGTCCTTTACAGAAGATCATGGACATGCTTCCAATGGGTCCCAGCAGCTTGTCGGATGACGAGATGCTGGAAACTCAGAATCGGTTGAAAGAATTCAGGATAATTATGGACAGTATGACCGAAGAAGAGATGGAGAATCCGAAACTTCTAAAAAGAGACCGTATCCAAAGGATCGCTAGAGGCAGCGGTACAAGTCCTAAAGCTATCAAGCAACTTCTTTCCCATTTCAAGAAATCCAAGAAAGCTATCAAGGGATTCACCGGAAACCGTAAAGTTCGTAAGAAGTTGATGAAACAGATAGAATCCGGCGACCTTAAATTTTGATGAACATTTTACAGAGTCAGAATCAGTAGGTAGTACGTAACAGCTGCTGAAAGAGATACTGTTAGATTATCCAGACCTTTTGGTGTGATACCTTCCACCAGAGTACCGATTAAAGCTGCAGGGAGTATCATAAGGAAATAGATTTTTGGCGAGTTGAAGAATAGCAGGGCGAAGGCCGTTACGAGTATCGTGCTCGTGATCATCGCTATGGAGCCTTCCACGCTTTTTTGGTCCCCCAAGATGTTGTAAGTTCTTTTTCCGTATTTTATTCCTACCATAGATGCAAATCCGTCACCGAAAGACATAGCTACTATACCGACCGCTATAATCTCTAGTTTGTCGAAGAATAGGAGGGCCAGTAAAGTCCATGAGATCGCGTAGTAAACTAGACCGAGACCGTGTCCTTCTGAGGAAGTTTTGCTTAAAAGGTTGATAGGGGAGTGAGGACTGATCAGGAAAGTAAGAGCTATGAAGGGTGCCGCTGCTATGAAAGCCATGATCCATCTAGTATCGAACAATGGTAGAAGGAAAATTATGTTGCCAACACCGATGTGAAGGATCTTCCTGCTGAGAAGTTGACTGTTGTTGACGCCCTTCTCGGTAAATAATATGAGAAATGCGACATATATATAAACTGCCAACAGCCCCCACATATCTCCTGTTGTCATCCTGTGGGTAATCTCGAAGAGATATATAATATTATAGAAAAATATAACAAATCCATGCTGATTAGTATATTATCAGTGGTAAGATGGGTAAAGATTTCGAAGATATGTTACTGTCAGTTTATCGTGAAGATCCCTGCGGGACCCTTCCCAACGCCTTCTGGAAAACAAGCAGGTTGATAAGTGATTTCAAAACGGACTGCAGTGTGGTCGACGGTGAGGTGCAGTTTTTAAAGATGTGGGATGATCAAAGTTTACACGTGTACTGGGACCGGGAGGATGAATTCCGGTTGGAGTCTGATTTTGTTGGAGATGTTAAATTCATGCTTTTACACCATAAGTATCGTGATAAAATATCCTTCGATGAATTTTCCAACGTGAGTTCTTACTTCCGGATAATTTATACCCATGAGGATGTTCTAGAACCTGAATTACCCGATGGTTTTAGTTTTAAAGACGTGGATGTTGACGGAGAATGTCAAGAGATATCCGATCTGATAAGTAGATGTTATGAAGATCTAAAACCAAGCGCCGATGAAGTCGCCGTCTGGACTGGACACGAAGTCTTCGATGAGAAACTCTGGGTTTGGGTATTCGACGAAGAGAAGAAAGATTATGCAGGACTAGGTATAGCTGAGATAGATAGAACCGTTCCCGAAGCGTCACTGGAATGGATACAAGTACTCCCTGAATATTCGGGTTACGGTATCGGTAAAGGGCTTGTCCACGAATTGCTCAGACGGGTGGATGGAAAGGTGGACTTCACCACTGTAGGCGGGAAGTTCAGTGAAGATGGTCCTATGAAATTCTACAAAAATTGTGGATTCCAAGGCGACGATTTATGGTGGGTTCTTAGGAGATGATGTCAATCTGGAAAAAAGATTTTAATAATACCATGATGAACGGGTTCTAGATGATGGTGATAATGTGACCGATAAAGGCCGGAAAACGATGCTGATATTCGACCTCGACGGAACGTTGTTCAAGACTAGGGATGCCGTGGTACCAGCAGTTAAAGAAACTTTGGACGAATTGGGTATCCCATCTATTTGTGAGGATAAGATCATCTCTCTCTTAGGTGAATCCACGTCGATATTCTCCGAGAAGGTTATGGAAGGACATGAGGATAAGTTGGACCATTTCATGGATATCTTCTGGAGGCGGGAGAAGGAGAACGTCGATGAACACGGTAAGTTGTTCGACGGGACCGAGGAGATGTTGGAGAAGCTGCGTTCCTCCGGATATTCGTTGGCCGTATGCAGTAACGGCAGTCAGGAGTACGTGGATTATGTTTTGGAAGTGACCGGTATATCCGATTATTTTGATCTGAAAGTCAGCAGTTCACAGCACGATAACAAAGGAGAAGCTGTGAAGGAGATCATCCAAGAAAACGATCACTCTGATTACATCATGATCGGTGACAAGCATCACGATTTTGAAGCTGGAAAAGAGAACAACATCTTGAGTATAGGTGTGAAGTATGGGTATGGGGAGCCGGAGGAGTTGAAACAGGCCGATTACCTTGTCGAAAGTCCCGATGAGATACCCGATGTCGTTTCACGTTTAGACGAGTTATTAACAACGTTTTAAATATTCCGAGGTGCGGCAATAACCAGTAAAAAAAGTTTGAGATTATGAGACAATTCAAAGCTTTTTGAGCAAGGATGGAATTTGAAGGGACTATCAGTTTCCCGGAAGATAGAAGGGAAGATTTTACGTTGTAAAAATTCAGGTGATTGTACGGATGAGTTCACTCTACCGATGCTAGAATAAAATTATGTGTTATCCATTATCATAAATAATATATATTCTAACAGTATTATATTGTTAAAATTGGAGGAAAATTTAGATGGAGGATTTAGTCAACAGCATGTTGTATAGCTACTCTTTTGACAGCCAGAACGT
>JBNJDY010000097.1:0-4041 GCA_051745305.1 Thermoplasmatota archaeon | reverse complement strand
TTCTATCGAGAAAGGTATATTCCTTTTAGCTGCGGATCCAAAAACGATAGAAAAAGAACAATTCATTAGATTGAAAGAAGAACTGGAATTTTTATAGATATAAACATGAAGTCTTATATAAATAAAGAAGAAGAGGAAGAAGAGATTATCTGCGACAATTGCGACTCCGAATTATTGTTAAGTCTGAGAAAGTGTCCGATCTGCGGGAATGATCTATCTTTAAATAGTTCATTAGATCAAACTGAAAAAGCGCTAAGAAGAAAATTCACTATCGTATATAATATGGTATTCTGGGCTGAAACCTTTGAGATAGATACATTGAACTGCAATAAGATGATAAGTCAGGCTAGGGAGGAACTCGAAGTGGGGGATCTAGACACTTCTGAAGAACTTATAGATCAAGCATTTGAAGAGATCTTTGATCCACTTGTAAAAGAGCTCGAAACCATCGATAAAAATAAAAGTGTTTTTAAAGAAGATATATCTGAAGAAAAGATTTCTGAAATTAAAGATCTATTGATAAAATCCATTGGATATATGAAGGATGGGGATTTGGACAGTTCCCTTCTAACTTTAAAGGAATACAAGAAAAAAATCGAAACGAACAAAAGTGTTTAATAACTTCTTCAAATTGGATAGTAATATGTGCTCTTCAGGCGACGTACAAAACATGAAAGCAGAAAAGCGGTTCAAAATAACTCGAGTTGGAGTAACGGGAGTTAAGAAACCAATAACGGTTCATAGAGCATGGGGGGACATCACCTTAAACGCAGAAATAGACGTTTTTGTAGACCTTCCTTCAGAGCAAAAAGGTTCTCATATGTCTCGAAATGTAGAAGTGACTGGTGAGGTAGTTGATAAAAGTGTAAGGGAGCCAATCGACGGTTTAGAAAATTTAACCGCACAGATGTGCAAAATACTTCTTGAAAGACATGAGTACGCAACCTACTCTGAAGTAGATATAAGTGCAGATTACTTTCTTGAAAAAGATTCTCCTAAAGGCAGATCCAGCTTGGAAAATTATAAAATAAGAGCTAAAGCAGAGGCAGTTAGAGATGGGGAATTGAGAAAGTACATAGGGGTTACTGTGGTAGGTCTAAATGCCTGTCCGTGTGCTATGGAAACGGTCAAAAATTATTATCGTGATAAATATCCGGAACTGGAAGGGTCCTTGGATAAGATACCATTTATCACTCACAATCAGAGAAATAAAAGTACCGTGATGATCGAAGTCCCAGATGATGAATATGTAGAAGTCAACGACCTGATTAATATTATTGAAGATTCACTTTCCTCGCCAACCCACGAAATATTAAAAAGAGATGACGAAGCTGCGGTTGTAATGAAGGCTCATGAGAACCCAAAATTCGTGGAGGATGTGGTAAGGGATATATTATCAAAACTTCTTGAGAAATATAGTCATCTACCCGACTACACACATGTAGATGTAAAAAGTGAGAGCGAAGAATCTATACATAAACACAACGCATTTGCCGAAAGAGTGACAACTTTTGGTGAACTCAGAAAGTGAACCAAGTTACTAATAGACTCGAAATCACTAGGAGCATTATGACCAATTTTATTTTTATACCATCGTTCAAATTACCGACCCTCAAATACTAAATAAGTATTAATAGATTTAAACCTTTGGATTCTAAACAATTGCTCTTAGTTCGTATATAGACCCTGATTTAACTTCTTCTGATTTTGCTCTCTCCATCAATCTTCGAAGTTTTTTCTTGAAGGCCTCTTTTATATCCGGATCATCTAACTTTTCGATGTCCTCGAGGATCACACTCTCGTGTTCTTTCAGAAGATCAACTGGCCAAGGCACTTGATCTAGTAAAATTGAAACATCAGTATTTTGGAAGCCGATTGATTTTAGTTCATGTGATATAACATCAGGTGGGTATTCTTCCAAATGTCCTTTGCCCAATAGTTCTGAAACCGCGTTTTCAAGATGCCATATCTCGGTCTGGACATCATGTAGAGAAGACGGTGTGTCCTCATCTCTAAAAGGATAGTAATCTATGATAACAAACATCCCTCCTTTCTTTAGAACACGATAAAACTCTCTTAAGGCGGAAGTCATCAATAAATTTTTAGTTTCTGATAAAGCACTGATAACAAAATTGCAGACGACGTAATCAAAACTATCATCTTTTAAGAAACTCAGATCTGATAGATCACCGGTTATAAATTGGGTTCTTTTAACACTGTCCCTACTCTCCATCTGCCTTTCAGAATTTAAGTCAATTGATATTACCTCAGCACCCCAGTTCTCCAAATACCTAGTCATATTTCCAGCGCCAGTTCCAGCGTCAAGTACCAATTTTCCTTCCAAATCTAGGCCTTTTAGTTTCTCCATAGTAATGATTTATGAAATTATTATTTATAAACCATTTGGGACTAAAAGGTACATGATGTGATTTTGATCTAATCCGAAATGTTTACATTGATTAAAATACATATATCTTATCATGTATGAAAAAATGATAATACCAACCGACGGTTCAGAAGTAGCTCATGCAGGCGTGGAAGAGGGATTGAGAGCTGCTAAGGTATTCGATATACCGGTCACAGCCATATATGTTATAACACCAAGCAGCTATTCTCAAAGTCATATCGGTTACGAGATGGAAGATGTAGATTTTAGTGCCTACGAAATAATCAGAAACGGATTAAAAAAACAGGGTAAAAATGTTCTCGAAAGGATCAAAAAAGAAGCTAAAGGATTGGGAGTCAAATTGGAAACGAAGCTTGTAGAGGGAAGACCGTATAAAGAAATCACGAAACTTGCAAATGAGGAAGATATCATCTATATTTCATCCCATGGAAGGTCTGGTATCTCTTCATTATTCTTAGGTAGTACCACCGATAGAGTGATAAAACACACAAAAGCAACCGTAGCTGTTGTAAAACCAAAAGATGATGAATAAAATTTCAAGTATCATTGGTTTTCTCTTTACATATACCAGATAAGAAATAAAGTGATGACAATCCAGCACCGATGATATTACTCGCGGCCATACCATATAGCCAATACTCCAATTTCGAAATAAAACAGGTATGAAAAAATAGGTAAAAAATAGTTTTTGAACGAATATACCTCAGAATATTAACAACATTTACCGACCGGTTTAGTTGTTAAATTAGGTAGGTATGAGCTTATCTAGTCCACTTTGTTTGACAACTGTTTTTTTAAGCCGTCTTTTTCATCGTAATCTCAATGGAAGAAACGTTGGTAGTACCCGATCCTTCTTTGTTGTCCAATTCTTCCGTATCTGTGATAATATCCGTTATATCTGTGTTCTGTAAAAAGCGGTTCTTTGTGATCTCAGCTACATCAACTGCCTTGCTGATAGCTCTTCCTCTGGCTTTGATCACTACTTCGTCGCTTCCTTTATTGAACTGTTCCATCGTTGCCATAACGTAACTCATCGTTTCCTTACTTCCTATAAATACAGTATTCTCATCATCCATGGTATCAACCTTTTCATCACTTGCTAAGGCAAATTCATTAGGTGGTATTAACACTTTTGGGATGTTTGAGTGAGATTTTGAATTATAGACGCTGATCAACAATGCTTTAATTATTTATAGCTTCAATCATTTATATTCCTAGCCAGTAATAGGTGTTGATTTGATGAATATTGAAAAAATGAGAAGTTCTGCTCTAAAAATGATTAAAGATGGAGTTCGAGCAGCTAATCCAGAAAAATTGGTACGGAAAAATATCTATGTTGACAAAGATAAGATAAAGATTTGTGATCAAGTTTTGAACCGCGGCGATTTCAATGAGATCGTGGTTATAGGGATCGGTAAAGCATCTTATGCAATGTCATCAGGTTGTAAAAAGCTTAAGCCTGATGAAGTTCTCATAGTAACAAAGAAGGTATCTGGTGACGAAAAACATGATGACACGATTAAAATATTAAAAGGTGATCACCCGTATCCCGATATGGATAGTTTTAACGCTGCTCATGAGATCATATCTGAAGTTGAAAAAAAGAATGATTGTTTGTTCATAATTTTAATCTC
>JBNJDY010000096.1:0-4051 GCA_051745305.1 Thermoplasmatota archaeon | reverse complement strand
TATTCACCTTGCGGGAATAGCTCAGCCTGGTAGGGCGATAGACTGCTAATCTATTGGTGCTTTGCACCACGCGGGTTCGAGTCCCGCTTCCCGCGCTTACTATTTTCATCTTCTCATTCTAAAAATACGTCTGAGTCCACGTTTTTTATATAAAGAAGGATTGAACAGAACTATAGCTGTGAATATCTCTAATCTGCCTATCCACATCAAAAGAGCTAAAACAAAACGACCGTAAATTGGTATTGATCTAAAATTCTCAGCAGGTCCTACTAAACCTAGTCCAGGACCTACATTACCTAATGTAGTAGCTGCAGCTGAAATACCTGTAATCATATCCATACCTAAACCAACGATTATTAGTGCCCCAATAATGAAAATTAGGATATATGCTGAAAAGAACATAGCAACTGTATTCAATATACCTTCTGTAATAACTTCATCACCCATTCTAACTACAGTAACTCTTCTTGGGTTTATAAACTCTTTAAACTTTCTACCAATCATCTTAAAAATTAGAGTTATTCTAACCATTTTAATTCCACCGCTTGTAGAACCCGCTGAACCACCTACAAACATCAATACCAATAGAAGCATTCTACCAAATTCAGGCCAGTTATTGAAATTTGCAGTTGCATATCCTGTAGTAGTAATTATTGCAAGAACCTGAAACATCCCGTCCCGTAGTGCATCTGTAGGTGCTAGTCCTGTTCCAATAAGCATTGTAGTGGTAATTGCAACAGCAAGAAAGATGATCAATAAGTAGGCTTGAAGTTCAGGATTTTTGAACACCTTTTTAACATTTCCCTTAAAGAATTGAAAGTGTAATGAAAAATTCATACCTGCAGCAACCATAAAGAATATAATTATCCAGTGGACGATCGGAGGATAAAATGCTATACTATTTGTATGTGGAGAAAAACCCCCAGTAGATAAAGTTGTAAATGCATGATAAACTGCATTATATGGACTAACTCCTGAACCTAATAGAAGCAAAATCATACTAAAAGTAAGTAATCCATAAATGTACCATAGTATTTTAGCGGTCTCTTTTATTTTAGGTTTTAATCTAGTAATCGATGGTCCTGGTGCCTCTGACTCGAGAAGATTCAATCCTCCCCTTGATAATTTTGTCAGTATTGCTACAGAAAGTACTATAACACCCATACCTCCCATCCACTGTAATAAACCTCTCCATAACATGATGCTTTTAGGATACTGTTCAAGTGGATAACTTAGTACTGTAGCACCTGTTGTAGTCATACCTGACATAGCTTCGAAAAATGCATTAATTGGTGACTGGAATACACCCATGAGTAAGAAAGGAATCGATGAAATAAATGCCAAAATCAACCAAGTTGAACCTACAATTACTATAGCCTCTTCATTCCTAAAATCCTCAGCGATGCCTATTGATTCAAAAAGAAATCCTAAGGAGGATGTCCAAGAGGCCATAAAAAGAAAGATAACCACATTAAAAGGCATGATGCCAAAAATGATAGGCTTTTCAAAAAAGGCAAAAGCGGGTATTATTGGAATAAAAAATGCAAGGCCAAATAATTTAAGGATTGAACTGAGATTTCCGAGTACTACCTTCCACCTCATATTAGAATAGCCCCTCAACCTCGTTTAATCGATCTTTTAACACAAAGATTATTACTTTATCCCCATCTTTAAAACGCTGTTCTCCATGAGGTATTATTGTTCTCTTCTCTCTTATTATAGCTCCAACAATTCCTTTGGAAGCTATTTCAGAATCTTTTAATGACTGCCCTTTAACTTTAGAATTAGATTTGACATTCATCTCAAGTATGTATAAATCGCCTCCATGTATGGGAGTAGCCTGGAGAGGGTTTAATTCATTAGCTAGCCTTAGCATGGTTTTTGCAGCATCAAGTTCAGGGGATGCAGCAAAATCGATCCCTACTGTTTCAATCAATGATTTCAAACCTAGTTCCCTAACAGTTGCTATAGTTTTTTCTACACCATATATCTTAGCAAGTAGAGAAACCAGAACATTGAACTCTTCTGAGGAAGTCGCTGAAGCAAAAGCATCCATACGTAATATGCCCTCCTCAATCAATACGTTCTTGTCCCTCGCATCGCCTTTTAAAACTTCAGCATTTTTGAGCATCTCTGCTGCAGTCCTTGCTTTTTTAGCCGAATTATCTATTAGTGTGACTGAGATCCCATTTTCTATTAATCTTTTAGAAACATTAATACCGATATCAGTAGCCCCGACTATCATGGCGTTGTTTACCTGATTTTTTCTTTTTCCAACCAATTTAATCATATTTTTCTCAGCTTTACTTCCGATAGTGATGACTATCAATGTATCGTCTTCTTTTAATTCATCGTTACCATGAGGGACTAGCACTCGGTTTTCCCTGATTATAGCACCTAAATTAACATTAGATGGAAACTTAATCTCTTTGATTTTCTTCCCGACAATTTTAGATTTTTCTAAAACTTTAAATTCTA
Source organism: Thermoplasmatota archaeon (assembly GCA_051745305.1). Lineage (GTDB taxonomy): Archaea > Thermoplasmatota > Thermoplasmata > Halarchaeoplasmatales > Halarchaeoplasmataceae > Saliniplasma. The sequence continues at coordinate 1,573 of JBNJDY010000096.1, read as the reverse complement.
AAACATTTATCTTCCCACCCATAAATAGGTTCTTATCTATAGCTGCTGGAACGTTAATGATGTTGGAGATTTTTTCTGCTATTATCAACTCGGGGGATACCGCGAAATCAACACCGATTTGAGAAAAACGTCTAGAAACGGATTTGGAAATATACTCTAAACCGTTTATTCTAGCAATTGTTTTGCATCCAGCGGATTTAGCCATTGAACAAGCTACAAGGTTAGTTTCATTTTCATTCGTAACGGCAAAAAAGTATTTAGTGGATTTTATGTCAAGGGTTTCAAGTAGTTCGGGCCTAGCACCATTTCCGTTTACTACTTTTACATCTAGGGCTTTTGCTCTTTCGCAGGCCCTCCTATTTTTTTCAACGAGAATTACATCATGACCTTTTCTACGTATAGATTCTGAAAGTTCATATCCCACTTCTCCGGCACCTATGATTATAACTCTCATGATCTCACAGCTTTTATTATCTTCAAAGTGCTTATAATAATTTCGTTAATATACTTTGGTGCTTTCTTAAAGAAACATTATCTCCTTTGGATACGTTTAACTTTTCTATATCCTGTTCCCTTAACATAATCTCACCATCATTGACAAATTTATCGGAAAATGTACTTACTAATATATCTTTACTTTCAGAACTAACGATTGCTAAATCTCCTTCCTCTAAATCAAGGTCTATAATAGTTTTAGAGTTAACTCTAGCTCTACCGCCAACTTTTACGGGACTTATATCTACCGCAAGAACTTTCTCTTTAACCATTGATAGTTTTATAGATGATTGGATAGATAAGTATTTTTCTAATTTTTTAATTTTTAGAATCAGGGAATCCTGAAGAGATATACACATCATATGCTTCGATACATTGTCTTATCTTCCATCTTCTTTTTATATCAGGGTTCAGAAGAAGATTCTTGATCTCTTGTATCAAAGTTATCAAGCTTTTAGAGAAATGCCAATTTTCAAGGTATTCTATCCATATCCTGCCTCCTTTTTCAGGGGGTTTTATATTTGGATGAAATATTTCACTTCTCCATTCTAATCTTGGCTTTTCATATGGATAGGAACGGGGTACATCAATATGGATCACATGGTCAAATGAAAGAGCTATTTTAGAACCGATGTTTATTGGCCCAGGAGTATCAATCATTTTTAATTTGCATGAAAACGTCTTTTTACTGAAATTCACCTCAATAATTTCAATATTATTATCCCTTAATTTTTCAATTTCGTTTTCGATCCGAGAGGACCATATATCTCTTGGTAATATTTTATTACTTTTTTTATTTTTAATTAAAACTAGGTCCCCCTCCTCTATATTAGTTTCAGACCATTTTTGATTCAAGTTCAATTTGGTATCCTTATAATATAAAATAATATCATTTTCGATATCCCAATAAGATATAATTCCAGAAACACTATCTATTATTTTTTCTGTAGGGTCTATTCGAATAGAGATGTTTTTTACTTCTTCTTCTTTTCCTATGTTGATATCGAAAGGCATGGTATCCGGTATTGTTAATCATTTAAATTATTTATTATCCCAACTATTTTGCTATAAAAAGGTC
>JBNJDY010000095.1:0-4217 GCA_051745305.1 Thermoplasmatota archaeon | reverse complement strand
AGAAAGGTTAGAACTCAAAATCGTGAGATGGAATTCAAAATGTTAGCTTATAATGCTCATCGGCAAGCGATGAGCATCTAAAGGTTTTCTACAAAGCCTTATTATGTTTAATTATGAGTTGTAGTCTAAAAAGGACAACTCTTTTATACAACTTATTGTTTAGCACAAAACCGAATTACTCCAATCTAACATAAATGGAGGACTTATCTTGGCAGATGATGAAGAATACGAAGAGGATTTCCAATACATAGTTCGATTAATGAATACCGATATAGATGGTGAAAAACCAGTACTATACGCATTAAGGCAGATCAAAGGCGTAGGTACAAGAGTAGCTGAAACTATAGTTAAATCCAGTCATGTCGATCCAGTTATCAAAATCGGTAAATTAGATGAAGAAGATATTGATAAATTACAGGACCATATCCAGAGTTTTTCTGAAGAGGTCCCTGATTGGATAAAAAATCGGAAAAGAGACCCCGTCACTGGTAAAAACGATCATTTATTCGGACCAGAATTAGATAATGCCCATAGAGAAGACATCAACAGGTTGAAAAAGATCAGTAGTTATAAGGGTATTAGACACGAAAGTGGACATAAAGTTCGAGGTCAAAGAACAAGATCTAATGGTAGAACTGGTATGGAGCTCGGCGTCCAGAAGAAGAAGATTAGCAGGCAGGCAGAATAGGAGTGATAAAACATGGGAGATCCAAAACACAGTAGAAAGAAGTTCGAAAATCCACCTCATCCGTGGCAGCATGATAGAATTCAAGAAGAGAATGAATATTTGAAATACTATGGTTTGAGGAATAAAAAGGAATTTTGGAAAGCAAAATCTTCTTTGAAAAGGATACGAGGTCAGGCAAGAAATTTACAAGCTAGATTGAGATACGGTGATAAACAGGCCAATATGGAAAAGGAAAACCTGATCGATAAGTTGAGAGCTAAAGGATATTTGAAAGGCGAAGAAAATACACTCAACGATATATTAAATTTGACTGTAGAGAACTTATTGAATAGAAGATTACAAAGTGTTGTTTATCATAAGGGATTATCTCATTCTCCTAAACAAGCTAGACAGTTCATAACTCATGGACATATCAAAATAAACGGAAGGAGAGTAACAGTTCCTAGTTACATTGTTGGTAGAGAGGAAGAACCTACAATTGAATATCATGACTCATCACCCCTTTCAGATGAATTACATCCGGAAAGGAGGGAAGAGGAAACTAGTCCGGTGACTATACCTGAACAGATGAGAAAAGATAAAGAAAAAGAAAGATTTAACAGGAGGAGGCGAAGATAATGGGAAAATGGGGTGTAGCACATGTTTATGCATCTTACAATAATGTATTGATTACTATAACGGACATAACCGGTGCTGAAACAATATCAAAGTACACAGGTGGGATGGTTGTTAGACAAGATAAAGACCAATCTTCACCCTATGCTGCTATGGAAGCGGCTAGAAAAGCTGTAGATGAGGCTAAAGAAAAAGGGATAACAAAGTTACATGTTAAAGTTAGAGCACCTGGTGGAAGTAAATCCCATTCTCCAGGGCCTGGATCACAGGCGGCCATTAGAGCATTTGCCCGTGCCGGAGTCAAAATAGGGAACATAGAAGACGTCACTCCTATACCTCACGATACCACCAAACCTAAAGGTGGACGAAGAGGACGTCGTGTATAAACCAAGTTGATAAAAATGAAGCTAGAAGAGAAACAGCTTAACAATCGGGATGCAAGGCTCGTAATAAGTGATGTAAACCCACCTTTGATCAATTCACTTAGAAGAGCTTTGATAGCTGACGTTCCAAAACTTGCTATCGAAGATGTAGAATTTCATCTTGGTTCAATAGGTAGTGAAGATGAAGATAAAGAATATGAAAGCAACACACCGTTATTCGATGAAATTATCGCACATCGTCTTGGTATGATTCCCATACCAACTGATCTTGACCTTTTTAATTTTAGAGATGAATGTGAAGAGTGTGAAGGAGAAGGCTGTCCTAACTGTACAATAATTTATAGTCTTAGCAAAAAAGGGCCTTGTACAGTATATTCCGGTGATTTGAATCCTGTTGGAGAAGCTAATCTTAGGGTTGTAGATGATCTAATACCACTTGTAAAACTAGAAGATGATCAGGCTATATTGCTTTATGCAACAGCTGAACTAGGCACAGCTAAAGAACACGCAAAATGGCAGCCTACCAGTGGAGTCGGTTATAAATACTATCCAGTTATAGAAATTGATGCCGATATATGTGACAATTGCGAAGAATGTGTTAAAGCATGTCCTGTCGATATACTAGAATTTAAAGATGGTAAGGTCAAAGTTACAGATATTGAAACATGTACTCTATGTAATTCATGTGTAGATGCATGTGAAAATGGAGCTATCGAAGTAAAAGGACGAGACGATAAATTCATCCTAAGATACGAAACCGACGGATCTTTGACTGCAGAAGACACTTTGAAAAAATCCCTTGAAATACTTGATGAAAAATTCGAAAATTTTGTAAATATGGTTGATGAGATATAGAACTGAGAATTTTTATTTGAGTTGCAAGTTTTAGAAATTATTAATCTATAGTTTAATTAAGGAAACCCTCAATTTTATATATTTTGTATATCTACTCCTTTTAACTCATACTGCGAGGGTAGCCAAGCATGGCCAACGGCGCAGCGTTGAGGGCGCTGTCCTACAGAGGTCCGAGGGTTCAAATCCCTTCCCTCGCACTTTTTTACTAATATCAAACACTTCTCAAACACCCTCTATAGCCCGGGTCACAGAGCTAGAAGGGGAGAACGGAGTCTATAGGTCGGGTTAGGGATGATTTGGGATTTAAATCTCGTGAGCCGGACTATATCCTCAAGAGAAGTTGGATATAGAAAAAGACTTTGAGGAGATAGTAGACACGCTCCTGTTAAAGATCTACAACGAGTCCTTCGATAGAGGTTATCATTAGGGGTTCAAGGAAAAAGAGATGGTCAGCAAACCGAAGTTCAGGTTTCATAATCATCTGCCTGCGAAGGTATACAGGAAGACACGGTATATTCGGGGGATGGGGATTATTAATACTCTAAAATTCAAATTGGTTTGAGTACTCCGCTGGAGGGATTTGTTATGGAAGAGGATCGGTAGAGGGGTGAAGTGGTCGGGAATATTCATAATGAATAAAAAATCGGTGACCTCAGAGATGGAGTCGATCTGGTACTGCGATGGGAGGAGTAGGAAGGTGTTCTAATATGCAATAGGAAGGTCGGACATCGACTCGGCAAAAATATTTTATAAATTGATGTCATTAAATATCCGAATCTTAGAGGAAAGATGATGAAATTATTGGTATTCGTTATCACACTCTCTCTGCTGCTCAGCGGGATGCTGGTAGCGGTGGGAGGCGAGGCAATGGAAGAGAAGGAAAGTGTTGGTGAAGAGATCAAGGAAAATGAAACTCAAGCTGCTCAAGAAATCTACGACTGGCACGATCTTAACAATACGCGGGAAAATCTAAGCGGCGACTATGTTTTGATGAATGATTTAAACGAAAGTACCTATGGTTATGATGAGTTAGTGGATACTGGTAATGGATGGGATCCAATAGGAAATACTATTAACGAGTTCACTGGAACCTTCGATGGACAGGGAAACAATATCAGATACCTATACATCAATCTATCCGATGAAGCTTATGTAGGTCTTTTTGGAACATTAGGGGGAAAACTAGAAAACATCAACCTCGTCGATACAAACTTAAGCGGGGACAAGTATGTAGGCGGTCTAGTTGGATACAACCGGAAGGGCACGGTGAACAACTCATATGCAACGGGAACCGTGAGTGGAGATGAAGATGTAGGCGGTCTCGTGGGAATCAACGACGGCACAGTGTCAAACTCGTATGCGACGGGAAAAGTGAGCGGAGAATATATAGGCGGACTCGTTGGATCCAACTCCGGCACAGTCAGCAACTCGTACGCCACCGGTAATGTGAACGGAACTGAAGATTATGTAGGCGGTCTCGTGGGATATAACCACGACACGGTGAACAACTCGTATGCAACGGGAAACGTGAGCGGCGATAATGATGTAGGCGGTCTCGTAGGAGATAACGATGGCATGGTGAACAACTCGTATGCAACGGGAAACGTGAGCGGCGATAATGATGTAGGCGGTCTCGTAGGAGATAACGATGGCATGGTGAACAACTCGTATGCAAC
>JBNJDY010000094.1:0-4352 GCA_051745305.1 Thermoplasmatota archaeon | reverse complement strand
ATCAACAAAACCTTTTACAGATTACCAAAATTAGAAACCGCAAAAAGATGGAGGGAAGAGGCCTTCGACGATTTCGAATTCACAATTAAAGCGTGGCAGGCCCTAACTCACACCACAGACAGTCCTACTTGGAAGAAAAATAAGAAATATTTAACCGAAGACCAGAAAAAGAATTTTGGTTATCTAAGACCCAATAAAGAGGTTTTCGATGCTTGGAACGAAACCAAAAATATTGCTGAAGCATTAGATGCAAAATTAGTGATTGTACAAACTCCTGCGAGCTTTGAGTGCACTGAAGAGAACAAAGAAAACATGCGTGAGTTTTTTCAGGAGATTGATACAGGTGATATTCGCATCGCATGGGAACCAAGAGGTAACTGGTATGAGAATGAGGGTGAGATCAGAAAGATATGTAGCGAATTTGATCTGATACATATAGTCGATATAATGAGGAAAAGACCACTTTCAAAAAATGATACTGCCTATGTGAGATTACACGGCCTCAATGAAAATTTATATGATTATGATTACAATTATTCACAACAAGAGTTGATGATGCTGGCTGGAAGGTTGAAAGGTTTAGATAGAGAATTCGAAAAGGTATACTGTATGTTCAACAACTTCGAGATGTTCGAGAACGCAAGTAGTTTAATAGATATATTAAGAAAATAAGAAAAGTTTTTTCAGTCTTCTCCCAAGAGTTCCTTAACTTCTTCTTCGCCTTCTTTCATCATCTCAACTTGCTGTTTATCATATTTCAACAGAAGGGTCTGGAACTCGCCAACGTGTTCTTTTTCTTCTTTAGCAACGTCTAACAGTACTTGTTTAAGATGTTTATCATCCGTATAATCTGCCATCTGTTCATAGAAGTTTATCGCGTCCAGTTCTGCAGCCAGTGCGAACCTCAATATCTCCTTATCTGAATTTTCTTTCTTTAGCTTCTTCAAATCTATAGGTTCTTTAGCGAACATAATATCACCATATTGATATTATAGGTGATATACATAAAATCTTCGGAAATGAAGTTATCCTTCTACTTCCTCCGATTCCTCGTTCATCTCGATTATCTTGTCTGCAAGTTCTTCTAAACTCTTGAAATCCTCTTTTGAAGGGTGTCCTTTTGCGATCACGGGCTCGATGAATTCTCCATTGAAACTCTTCATGAGATCCTTTATAGTTTCTGGCATCCTGCCCCCCCATCCGTAAGAACCTATTATAGATGCGAACTTCATTTTAGGTCTGAGTGCATTTGTTAGGTATGCTGCATACACTGCTTTTGGATGAGGTCCCGATAGAACTGTTGGAGTCCCTATCACAACCGTCGATGCATCAACCAGTGCCATGGCCAACTCTCCGAGATCTGTAGTGGTGAGGTTGAAAGGCATTACCTTAAAGTCTTGCTCTGTCAGGCAATCTACAAAATGATCAACCATCTTGTCGGTACTTCCGTGCATCGAAACGTACGGTACAACTACTTGAGGTTTTGCGATATCGGAAACCCATTCCTTGTACGCGTCAAGAATAAATTCCGGTTCGTCGTAGATCGGTCCGTGACTAGTAGCTATTATATCTATTTCCATGTCATCTAGTTTTTTTAGATGTCCTTTGATCGGTGTTCTGAAAGGCATCATGATCTCGGCATAATACCTCTTGGCTGAAAGATATGCTTTCTTTTTATCTTCTACGAAAAGGTTACTCGTGGCTAAGTGGGAACCAAAGAAATCGCATGAGAATAGTATTTTATCATCTTTTAGATATGTGACCAAAGTTTCAGGCCAGTGGACCCACGGCATGTCCATGAACCTGAACGTTTTATCACCGATGGTCATCTCTTCTCCATCTTCGACCACTTGGAATTTGTCCTCTGAAACCTCAAGGTGATCTATGAGCATTCCTTTGCACTTTTTGTTGGTTAAAACTATCGCTTTGGGGTATTTGTCAAGTAATGCAGGTATCGATCCAGAATGATCCTGCTCGGCATGATGTGATATTACATAATCTATAGTTTCAACACCTAGTGATTCTAGATTTTTCATCAATTTTTCTTTTTTTACAGGATCAACGGAATCGAGTAGGATCGTTTTATCACCCGATTTTACTAGATACGCATTGTAGGTCGTTCCATCTGGAAGAGGTATGAGTTCGTCGAAAAGTTCTCTATCATAATGCGAGGCCCCCACTTCGTATATGTTTTCTTTTATCTTTTTAACAGCCATATCAATTCCTCCGATTATACTTATATTACACTATTCGATAACATCGTTATTAGTCTTTTGGAGACCTGTAGTCAAAAGGATTAAATATTTCAGGCCAATCTAATTCATCCGAACTTGATATGCAAATCCGTAATGGGCCGGTGGTCTAGGGGTCATGACGTCGCCCTTACAACCGTTGAATGCGGTAGGATAGGCGAAGATCGGCGGTTCAATTCCGCCTCGGCCCATACAATACATCAATCTTTAAATAACAAGTAATATTATGAACAAAACCCAAGGGGCCCGTAGCTTAGTTTGGCGGAGCGTCTGGCTCATAACCAGATGGTCGTCGGTTCAAATCCGGCCGGGCCCATTAACAATGTTTTAGAAAAACAGATCAACCAAAAAGTAATAATAACGATGGCACGGGTTTTAAGTAACGTAAAAGTATGATCAGGGACGAATTTAAATTATTGGCCGTAATAATTCTAATTCTAATCAGTGTTGTAGCTTTACCTTATAATATTTCTTTGGGTTTTGATAACAGCTCCGAAAAGAAAAGTGATTCCTCTGAACCCGTAGGTGTAAAGCAGAGCGAAGCTGATCCTACTGAAATAGATCATAACCCAGACACTACTGTACACAGTAAAAATAGGATTACTCATGCCTCACGTATCCCTTATGTATCTCGTGAAAAATCTATGGATAGGAGCAGCCATTCAAACGAAGACGATTTTTTTTCATTAAATTCAATCGTATATGAAGGCGATCATCATAGTCGCGATTCTATCCGGATCAATTCCGATGAGGAGTTTGATGAAATTGCTGAACAGGAAAGTTGGCTGGGAGATGGTAGCGAAGAAGCTCCCTATCGGATTGAGGGATATGAAATAGACGGTAATAACAGTGGGTATGGAATATATGTGGGAAACGTCACCAGTCGTTTTGTTATAAACGACTGTTATATATTCAACGCTGAGGGGAATGGTCGGCTTTTTTTCAGAGATAGTGGTATTTATCTTTACAACACATCGAACGCTATCTTAAAAGATAATATAATATCTAGTAATAGATATGGAATATATATACAGGAGTCAAATAACAATACCGTCTCCAATAATACACTCTTTGCAAATACGGGTCCCGGTGTATTTCTTTTAGAAAGTGATGAAAATTCGATATATGATAACAAAATAAGAGATGAAAATGAAATAGACGAAAATCAAGACGCTGATCACGAGGAAGATAGTGTTTTAGTGAAATTCGATGAACCTTTTGATTCATTAAATGTGGATAGACAGTACCTTAAGGGAGAATTGAACAGGATAGCAGGGCATATCGACGCATCACCTGATAGGGTTTTTACTTACCTTAATGCAGGGGTTTTGGAACTCAATGATGATATGGATATAGACACGGCTATCAGGATATTATCTAATATGCCTAGTGTGGATTACGCTGAACCAAATTATCGCGTGGAACTTCTTGAAGAACCGAATGATCCGGGGTTCCCTTCGTTATGGGGCATGAAAGATATCGATGCCACTGGTGCTTGGGATGTAAATACTGGAAGCAGAGAGGTCGTCGTGGCTGTCCTCGATACTGGAATAGATTACAATCATGAAGATCTTTCTGATAATATGTGGGAGGATGAAAACGGATATCATGGTTACAATTTCGTAAATGATTCACATGTCCCGATAGATGATCACAATCATGGTACGCATGTGGCAGGAACGATAGGTGCAGTGGGTAACAACAGTGTCGGTGTAGTAGGTGTGAACTGGAACGTCAGTTTGATGAGCTTAAAATTCATAGACGAAAGCGGCAGGGGATCTATCTCAGACGCAATAGCATCTTTGGAATATGTTTTAGAACGGAAGAAAGAAGGTGTAAACGTCGTTGCAACAAGCAACAGTTGGGGCGGTGCAGGTAGAAGTAAACTACTATCAGATGCGATATCCGAGCACAGGAATGAAGATATACTTTTTATCGCTGCTGCTGGGAACGGTAACCGGAACGTCGAAGAGAGGCCGTTTTATCCAGCTAGTTTCGAGCACACGAATGTAATATCTGTCGGGGCGACGGATAGAGGAAATAATAGGACCAGCTTCTCAAATTACGGGCCTAACAGTGTTCACGTAGGTGCCCCTGGAA
>JBNJDY010000093.1:0-4429 GCA_051745305.1 Thermoplasmatota archaeon | reverse complement strand
CTAAAATAAACGAGCTTTTAGAATCTTTCACATAATACCGTTGTCCGGATACGTAATCGTTAAGATAAAAGCGTTTTGTGGGTTATTTATTTTTTATTTGAAGAACATCAAGAATAAGGAGATGGATACGTAGATTATAGAAGTGATCACCATACCGGTAAACAGAAAGACAGATATCGAAAATTAGTGCAGTTTGACGTTTGTTCATATATACATAATTTATAATAAAGCTTTTATATGGATATGATACTGAGTATTTACTACTGAATTAACAGAATAGTAAAGGTTGGTGAGAAAATTCAGTGGATAATTATCCTGCTAACAGCTCTCGTAATATTCCTAGCATCAATGGTTCATGGAATCGCAGGCTTCGGCTTCGCACAGGTATCCATGGGATTGCTGCCCCTTTTTAGAAACCCAGCCTTGGCTTCAGTGATATTCACTATCACTGCCGTTGTGAGTAACGCAAGAGTGTTCTGGAGTGTAAAGGAAGATTTCAATTTTAAGAACTGGATCGCTCCTGTGGGAGGTTTGATATTCGGTATGCCGCTTGGTATTTATGTTTTTCAGAATCTTAACAAATCACAGTTAAGGCTGTTTATAGGAATAATACTGGTCATCGCGGTGATACTTATAGCACTAATGCGGCAGATGGAATCAGTTAAAGAATGGATAAAGGAAAAAGATATCAAACCAGACTGGAAAACTGGTCTAACAGCTGGTTTCTTTGCAGGTATATTAGGCGGGGCGGTAGCTATCCCGGGTCCTCCCATGATAATGTACGGTGCCTTCATGGTTGCTAACGAATACTGGAAGGGCAGCAAGATGAAAGCTGTTTTCACTGCATTTTTCGGAACACTCATGGCTTACAGACTGGGTGTGCTGACATATACTGGCTCTGTAACATTACCTTTAGCGGGTGAGGCTTTGCTGATACTTCCAGCTCTTTTCATAGGTGCGTGGGTCGGTATCAAAATATTCAATAAAATATCACAGAAAAAATTCGGATGGATAGTATTGGTTGGTTTGACCATAAATGCAGTTATACTTATAATCACATCTCTGTAAAAAAATGTGTTTCAATAAGAGAAGATTTAACTAAACCGATAAAGATATAGTCGTTAAGAATTGGTAAAAGGAAGAAAAAGGAAGGGGAGAAGATATGAAAGAAATAATACTGCTTCAGATAAACGATACCCATGGGTACCTAAGCGACCATGGCGAGATGTACTGGAAAGATGGAGATGAGGTCTACAAAAACGCTGATGGATTTCACCGAATCGCGGGATATTTTAAGAAAGTAAGGGATGAAAATCCAGGTAAAGTACTAGCCTTAGATAACGGAGATACGATACACGGTACATATCCGGTCGTGGAAACAAAGGGCGAAGATATGGTCCCCATCTTAAACGAACTCACTCTAGATGCATGGACGGCACACTGGGACTTCGCCTATGGACCCGAGAACCTTATTGATATCACAGAGAAACTGAATTATCCTCTTCTGGCGTGTAACTGCTATGACGAAGAGACCGGAGAGCTTGTTTTTGAGCCGTACAAAGTCTTCGAAAAAAGTGGAATAACGATCGGCGTGATAGGTATCGCTGCGACCATCGTCGATAAGACCATGCCGGACCACTTCAGCACCGGTATAGAACTGACGATGGGAAAAGAAGAACTACCAGGATATATCAAGGAATTGAGAGAAGAAAAGGGAGCGGACCTGATAGTTGTTTTATCGCATCTGGGATATCCTCAGGAACTGCAGCTGTGTGAAGATGTGGACGGTATCGACGTGATGCTAAGCGGACACACCCACAACAGGGTGTATCATCCCGTGAAGGTAGATGACACAATAGTGATACAGTCGGGATGCCACGGCTCCTTTATCGGTAGGCTGGATATATCGATAGACGATGGGGTGATAAAGGGGTACGATCACGAACTAGTCGATGTGGATTCATCTATACCTTCTGATGAAAAAGTAAAAGAGATGATAGATGATGTCAGAGGACAGCATACGGACATGCTGGATACCGTGATAGGACACACGAAAAAAGGCCTCAATCGATACAGGGTGATGGAATCTACCATGGACAATCTACTGCTCAGATCGATGCTGGATACCAGCGGGGCTGAGATGGCCTTCTCAAACGGCTGGAGGTACGGTGCTCCGATACCACCGGATTCCGATATAACCATGAACGACATTTGGAATATTATACCTACAAACCCTCCTATATCTACATGTAAGATAAGCGGAGAAGAACTGTGGAATATGTTCGAAGAGAACCTCGAACTCACGTTTTCCAGAGATCCCTACAACCAGATGGGAGGATACATCAAACGATGTATGGGTATCAATGTTTATTTCAAAGTTGAAAATCCAAGAGGTAAAAGGATCCAGGAATTCTTCGTAGGCGATGAAAGACTGAAGATGGATAAAATGTACGATGCCTGCTTCGTAACCATCCAGGGGATCCCAGAAGAGTACGGCAAAGATAGAAAGAACCTAGATATTAAAGCAGTCGAAGCTCTAAAAGAATATATTGAGAAAAATTCGCCTCTATCGATAGAACTGGAGGAAACGGTAGTAGGGATATAAAATTGAAGTTTAGGATCCAATCCATACCTTTGCTCTTTCAATATATCCGTATCATAATCCTCACTTCGCCAATATCTTTTTACCCAAAAGATGGAAGGCCTTTTCAACGTTCATTCCAGTCTTTGCACTGGTATATAGGTATCCTAAGGATGAACCCAGTCTATTAGACCACTTGCTTCCAAGATGTTCGATGTCTGATTTGTGAACTGGGATAAATGATGCTTCCTTCAAATAGAAATTTTTCAGATAATGGTCCTGGACCATGAATTTATGGAACTGCTCATCTTTATTTAACTCTGAATCTGGGTAGCTTTCCTTAAACTCTTTGATGAGGTCATATTTGTTACCCAAGACATATACGGGTATCCTGCCAGTGACTTCAAGCAGTTCTTTTATCCACCTGTCCAGATGATCGAAAGTTTTCTTTCGGGAAAAATCAAAAACTACCAGGGCACCATCAGCACATCTGTAATGCTTAGAATGGAGGCCGGGTAATATGGACCTCTGGCCGTAGATATCCCATATCGATAGAGATAGGTCCAAATCACTCATCTCTTTCCTCTTAACGTTGACACCTATGGTCGCGATGTAGTCGTCGTCAAACTTCTGCTCAACATATCTTCTAACTAGAGAAGTTTTCCCAACCGCTCCATCTCCCAGAAGTACGACCTTCTTCTTCATAAATGTATTTAGAACGGTTTTGATACTAAACCTTTACCAAAAATGTGATATCTCTAAGTTGTCAATTTCAGTCACCTCCCTAGTTCACTGTTAAATAATATGTACCCGTAGTAAGAGAATCGATAATATGGACGACTACGCTAACTATGCATCAGATAAAAACGATAACAGATCGATAAACTCACAACTCGATCAGATTAAAAAAGTACTCACCGCCAAGGGATATAGTTCACGTACCATAGGTTCTTACCTTCATTACATAGAGGATTTCTTGGATCATATTGATAACCACGTTGAACTACCTGATATATCCCAGGTCAATGATTACCTTGCTCATCTATCTGAAAATCTAGACTTGTCAAGATCCACCATGAATGTTGCTATAAGCGCTATCAAGTTTTACTACAAGAATCTATTCGATATCGATATACCTCAACGCATATCAAGACCCAAGAAAGAGAAGAAACTGCCCGATATACTGAACAGGGATGAGGTGAAGAGATTACTCTCCGCACTCAAGAATATCAAGTCCAGAGCCATACTCGTCCTAGCCTACTCCTCGGGACTCAGGGTGAGCGAAGTCGTTTCACTGAAGGTCTCAGACCTAGATTTCACCAGAGATTCGATAACTGTCAAAGGCGCGAAAGGAAGTAAAGACCGGATAACACTGTTCTCCGACCGGGCACAGCGCACCATCAAAACATATATAAAAGCGGAACAGCCGGACTACTGGCTTTTTCCCGGTCAGAAAGAAGGAAAACACCTGACCGCCCGGTCGGCCCAGCTTCACTTCAAATATGCTTTGGAGAAGACGAACATCAAAAAGGACGTCAGCATCCACTCCCTCAGACACAGTTTCGCCACCCACTTGCTGGAAAACGGAACCGACATCCGCTATATACAGAAACTCCTTGGCCACAAAAGCACCAAGACCACGGAGATATACACCCACGTAACGAACACTGCCCTCCAGAAGATCAAATCCCCTTTCGACGAACTATAACCGCAGAATCTCCAAAAAGAAAAATTAGCCCAGAAACGATAGGCACAGGGCAAAAATCATTATCCGGGCCTATAATCTCCCACCCCGCGCATTATGCTTCTTAGATATGGATTAATCATATCTCTAAGCACCTTATCTTT
>JBNJDY010000092.1:0-4489 GCA_051745305.1 Thermoplasmatota archaeon | reverse complement strand
GTCAGGTTTGGTGGGTGAGGATGTCACCCTTGTCTTAGAAGAGTTAGATAAGAAAATTTGTGAAAACATAAATCCAAAAGTTTCTTATCCATGTAAAAAATGGGGGTACCCATGAGCAGAGACGATGAAATAGATATCAACGATGTTGGAAAGGGTGAAGAGATCGGAGTCGAAGTCGTAGAGTGGCTTGGCGAGAAAAAAGGATTTCCGAATAACATATTAACAGGTACCGTAGAGGCAACTACCAAAAAGGCCGTGTTAATCGATGACGAATGGGTACCCAAGAGTCAAGTCGAGAAAGCTTGGTTACTCTGATTTTTTAGCCTGTAAAATATAGTCGTAAGGATGTAGTTTTTTAATCGAAGTTTGAAAATCACGGCTTGAAAAGAACTCTTCAAGAACTTCAGGTTCGAAGAAATATGACGGTTCGCCAACTAACTTTTCTCCGAACTCGATGAAATTGGTTAAAGGGCTTCGAGGATCCAGTTCTAGGATTAATATCTCTCCTTCAGATCTAAGAACTCTTATCATCTCCTTCAGACTTCCAGCTTTTTTTTCAAAATGATGAAGAGCATCCACGCAGAGCACGAGATCAAAAGAATCGGAAATGAAAGGAGTTCTACATGCTTTTCCACGGATTTTGTTATGTGAGAAAGGAGCTTTCTGCATCATCTCTTTTGATTCATCTAACAGATACACATCTACATCTGAACGTTCCTTCAATATCATCTCTAGTAACATACCCGTTCCCCCTCCTACATCTAGAACTTTATCGACCTTGCTCAAGTCCATCTCTTCGATCATCTTATCTCTTGTACCAGAAAATAATAACCTCTCGAAGAAAGGGTATATAGGTGCAACAAGGTCAAAGATTTTTGGTTTCATATATTTGAAATTAGTCTAATATAATTAAAGGTTAATGGAATTTTTTACCTCCGATTAAAATAAACTACGTAAAAATAAAATAAGTTGATATGCCTATAATCTATTAACCGCTTATGAGTTTCCACCACGACTTTGAAAGATGGAAAGAGATGATCAACCCAGAGAACTGCCCTGTCTGCAACTCAGAACCGATGCCCGAAGATATGATAGATCTGTACGAATTAGAGCATTCTTGGTTGAATTCAGAACCAGTGGAATGTATCAAATGGGCGTGTCATGTTACATCCAAGTACCACGGGATCGAACTGCATGATCTAGATGAAGAAGAACTCTTAGGTTTAATGAAGGATGTACAGATATACTCAAAAGCGCTGAAGAACGTCACTGGTGCAGTGAAGATCAACTACGAGATCCATGGAAACACACTTCCACATCTGCATCTTCACCTGTACCCAAGGACCGTAGATGACCCTTTCCCTGGAAAACCCATCGATTACAATCGAAAAAGGGATGATATCTACGAAGAAGGGGAGTATGAAAAATTTGTCAAAGAGATGAGGGAAGAGATAGACGGATTGATTACATCTAGATGATTTAAATATATTGAATGCGTTAGGTTTACACAATGAGTGGGAGTGAAGGTAAACCAAGTTTTCTAGAGATGATAAGGGCACCGTTCCTTTTCGCAATAGTGGTTCCCTTAGTTTCTGGAACTTTAGTGTCATCGATGATCTCCAATTCATTCCAACCTCTTGGTTTCTTACTCGTTTTTATCATAGGTATCAGTCTCCACATAACTACCAACGTGTACAACGACATATACGATACACTCCAGGGAGCAGATAACCGAAAATCAATGAAAAGTGAATTCAGCGGAGGGTCCGGTACCATCGTTGATCATCCGGAACTTTTACCGAAGATGTATCTTATCGCAAGGAGCGGTATCGCTGTAGGATTGGTTGGTACTGTTTTACTTACTTTCTTGATCGATAGAACACTCTGGTTACCTCTTTGGATAGTCATATCTATCTCAGTGTTTTTAAGTAAATACTACACAGCTGAACCTTTCAAATTGGCTTACAGGGGTATGGGGGAGTTGGCAGTCGTTATAGGGTTTGGACCTTTGGCAGTATTACTAGCTGGATTCGGTCAAAATGTAGGTTTTCATCCAATTTTACTATCGATCTCACCTATCACCGGTTTCGGAACACTGTTTATAGTTTGGATGGGGGAGATGGTAGATCTTCCAACAGATATCAGAGGGAAAAAATTGGGACTAGTAGCTAGGATCGGTTTTAGTAGAGCTAAATACGGTTTGATCGGAATACATATTATAGCTCTTGTCAATGTTTTAGTCGTAGTAGTTTTTCTGCTAAATCCAGGTTGGCCATTATTTATAGCCTTTACATCTCATGCCATTCTACTCCCGAAGATGTGGTCCGAATTGAAAGGGATTAATGGTCACGACTCGAAGATAAGATATATCTCTAAACTAAATTTCAGGTTGTACGCATCTTTTTCCATACTATTGATGATGGGGTATGCTGTAGATCTGATCCTGATTTGATTCACAATCTTAACAAAGCACCTTTTTCTAATAGAAATTTTATCAATGCTGGAACGGGACCGGGTATAGCTAAAGTATTAAAAGATATCAGGCCGTTTACATCTCCCAAGCTGATGAAAAGTGGGATCTTTACATTGCTGTAGGTTTTTAGAGGGTTTTCTTTGCTGAATCTAATCACGTTATCCGCTATGACTTTAGAATGTGAATCCGCATTATGACCAGTCTTCTCCTCATCGATATCGGTTATATCCCCGCCGGCGAAGATATTTGGATGATCTTTTAACTGGAAGTGATCGTTGACTTTGAGCGTATTTCTTTCAGTAAAACATGAATCTCCAAAACCACTAAATATAGTTCTATCGAAGCTCAATCCAGTACTCCAGATACAGACATCCGAATTGATTCTTCTACCTTCACTAGTTACGTATTCATCGCCTTCACTATCAACGACTTTTTCATCAAATATCAATCGAACACCTTTACTTCTGAGATATTTTTCAGCAAAGAAAGATGCCATCTTAGGGTTCCTCTCGATGAGCCTTCCGTGGGAATGGACTAAAGTAACATCCTTTTCAGTCTTAGAAGCTATTTCAGACGCGACCTCGGTACCTATCAAACCCCCTCCGACTATCAGAATGTCATTCGCGTTCTCCATCCGTTTAGACAGTTCTTTGACTTTATCCCCAGAACTGACCGTGAAAACGTTCTTTTTATCATCTATATATATCGGATAATTTGCACCCAAAGAGATCACTAATATTTCGAAATCAACTTTTCTTTTAGTTGTTGAGACGCTATCTAGAGTGACCTTTACCACTCTTTCCGTGATTATCTCAACATCCTCTAAAAATTCTGAATATCGTTTGGTAATTTTCTTATGATACTCCGGGTCAGTGATCAATTTAGGTAAGGATGGATAGTATTCAAAATAAGGTTCCTTATCTATCAAAATTACATCGAGGTCACCTATGTTGTCCAATCTTTTAGCAACCATGGAACCACAGAATCCTCCACCTAGTATCACCACTCTCATGAATTTTCAACTGGTCGAAAGGATAAATAATTAATGCCTATATAATTTAATAAAAGAGTACAACAACAACTACTTATAGCCCTTTGATGATATGTAGTATTGGGTGATATAATGGTTTCAATAAAAAAAGATAAGACTAAGAAGTCTCACAAACAAAATACTAAAAATTATCAAAAAAAGATGACAAAAATACACGCTAAAATAAATGATCTAAAAAATAAAAGGAATGAAGCAGAAAGTGTAGGAAACGAAAAAAGAGCTAAGAAGATCCAGGATAAAATCTATGATTACGAAACAAAGATAAATCAATTACAGATGAAAATGAACGAAGAGTCCAAGAAAAAGTAAAGTTCTATAAAACTATATATAAACTCCTTTCTTTTTTTATGAATTAATTTTTCATTATTCAAAAACTATTTATCATAACTTATCGTTTTATATTTTCAAAATATGGTGAAAACTTGAAAGGTATGTCAAAAAAGAGAGGGTTGCCTTCTGGAAGTTTAGTCCATGTTGGTGAACAAAAAATGAAGGATACTGAGATAACCATCATGGATTTTGACGAGGACCATTTTAAAGAAAAAAAGGTAAAGGATATCAAAGAATGTAAAAAATATAAAGAAAAACCAACTACCACCTGGATCAACATCGATGGTCTGCATGATATCGAAAAAATAGAAGAACTCGGTAAGTTCTATGGACTCCATCTACTGCTGATGGAAGATATTCTGAATACATATCAGAGGCCAAAATACGAAGAATTTGAAAACCATCTATTTTTAGTCCTAAAGATGCTTTACCGAGATAATGAAAATGGTCAGATAATGAAAGAACAGGTCAGTGTAGTTATTGGTGAAAACTTTGTATTGACCTTCCAAGAAAAAAGTGGTGATGTTTTCGATCAAATAAGAAATAGGATCAAAAAGGAAGGCAGTAGGATTAGAAATAATAAAGCAGATTTTCTCGCATACACACTAATCGATGCAGTCGTTGACCATTATTTT
>JBNJDY010000091.1:0-4672 GCA_051745305.1 Thermoplasmatota archaeon | reverse complement strand
ATCATTATTCTCTTCACTGATCGATGAAAATGGAGCTTCAGTAACGCACCTCAGATCTAAGAATTCCGCCATCTTCTGGTCAGAATCCATGACGTTTAAGACTCCTGTGGTCACCTCGTACCCCAGTTCTACCAGTTCTTTCAACAGTGTTCTACCAGTTCCCCCACCACAGACCACGTGGACCACCTCTTCTTTATCCTCTTTTATCACTTTTCTTCTAATTGGTGTGACATATAACGACCCATCCCTGGGATTCTCATCGACTTCAGCCTCTATCCCGTACACCGCTCTCAGATGTGCCCTGGTTAAAACTTCCTTTGGTGTACCCTTAGCATGGATTTCTCCATCATCTAATAGTACGATATCATCACAGTATCTAGCTGCAAGGTTCAGGTTGTGATGGACGGATAATACTCCCTTGTTCTGATGTTTTGTTCGATCTTTCATCAAATTCATGATCTCGAGCTTGTGACCTATATCGAGATGGGATGTGGCCTCATCTAAGAAAATCAACCGTGGTTCCTGGGCTAACGCTCTTGCAACCACGACCCGTTGAAGTTCCCCACCTGATAGTTCCCTAACAGACCTGTTCTTGAACTTTAAAGTTTTAGTCATTTTCATGGCTTTTTTTACGGAGAGTTCATCATCCCTTTTTGGATTTTCGAACCGACCTAGGTATGGATTTCTACCCATCATCACAACCTCCCAAGAAGTGAAAGGGAAGTTGATGAAAGTGTCCTGCGGTACTACTCCGATTTTGCGTGCTCTTTCTCTACGATGAAAATCGTTGATATTTTTGCCATCGTATTTGATTTTTCCAGACCAAGTAGGTATAACTCCAGTAAGGGCTTTGATCAATGTACTCTTACCTGAACCGTTGGGCCCGATCACTCCAAGTATTTCACCATTTTTAAGGTCGAATGAGATGTTTTTCAGAACTTCTTTTTCTCCATACCCCGTAGTAAGTTCTATGACTTCCAAAGTTCCTACCATCCTGTATCACCTCTGTTCCTGATAAGAAGGTATATGAAGAAGGGAGAACCCAGTAGAACTGTGATTATACCAACAGGGATCTCACCGATAGTTCTAGATATGGTGTCACAGAGGATCAGAAAAATACCTCCAATCAGTGCGGCGGTAGGGATGAGACGCTTGTGTTCCGGACCCACTATCAATCTAGCTCCGTGTGGTATCATCAACCCTACGAATCCGATTATACCCGTGAAGGCGACCATAGTGGCTGCCAAAAGACTCGAGGTGACGAGCTGTATGAATTTGGTTTTTTCCACATCTACACCCAGCTGTAAAGCCGATTCTTCCCCCATCTGGATGACGTTGAGATCTCTAGAATAAGCGAAAACTAAAGCCACACCAACTATCATTATAGGTAAGGTGATATGTACTTGATTCCATGCAGCCTCATTCAAGTTACCCAGCATGAAAGAAAGTATCTGCATCTGCACCATCTTTTCCGGAGGACTCATGTACCGGATATAACTGGTGAGGCCGGACATAAGAAAATTCATTGCCAGTCCAGCTAGAAGTAAAGTGGCGATATCAGTTTTTTTTCTGACTCTTCCCAATGCGAAAACCAGGAAGACAGTGCCCAAGGCTGTCAAGAAAGCTAGTAATGGTAGATAGTAGAAACTCACGCCGAAGTAGAATCCGATTGCTGCACCTAATCCACCACCGGCGGATACACCCAATATGAACGGTGAGGCCATTGGATTTTTGAAAATTCCCTGCATGGAAGTTCCGGAAACGGATAAGCTGATCCCTGCTATTATACCTAGAATGATACGCGGTAGTCTGATCAAAATGACTATTGTTCTAGAGGGTCCTTCTGGAGCGGATACGTATCTGTTTATCAAAGGTATCTCTGAAAGAGTTATCAGTACCACTTCTTTGAAAGGTATATCCGCAGTTCCAACTGTAGCTGAGTATACTGCGGTTATCAGCAATAGGACCGCAAGCCCCGCTATAAGCCAACCGTTTCTTTCTTTAATCATCTTTTAGGCAACTTTTATTTTTTATCGATATGATGAAAATTATGGCTATACTTAGCAGTATTAGTGGGAAGGTGAACCCGGGAACATCTTCTTCGTTATCATCTACCTGTGTATCTTCTCCGTTATCGTCCTCTACGTTGTCTTCTAGATCTAGATGTTCTCTGGTGATATCTGTCAAAGTTGATTGCGCTTCGACAACTCTAGGTCCGGGTCTTGAGAAGATGTCATCATCAACGTAATATACCTCATCATTTTCTACTGCAGAAATACTCTGCCAGACCTCATCTTCAGTAAGATTTTTGACCTGGTCCTGTACACCCTCAGTAGCTATAATCACTTCAGGATCCTCGTCTATTATAGTTTCTTTGGAGATCTCCCACCATCCATCTTCCTGATCTGCAATATTGTTCCCTCCAGCAGTCTTTATCAGGGTGTTCTGGAAGGTGTGGTTTCCTGGAGTGTAAATCGGTCCCACAGAGGCTATGTAGAAGATATCAACTCTATCTTCCCAGGGTAGATCCGCGGTGTTATGAGTGATATCGTTCATCTCATTTTCAAGATCGTCGGCCATCTGGTTTGCTTCTTCTTCGATACCGCACATGGTACCTAGTACTCTCATGTCTGAATAAACGTCCTCTAAAGTGTTGGAGTTCGTAGCCACCACCGTATGACCTATTTTTTCTAGGTAGTTGATCGTATGGTTGTTGAAAGAGGGTGTTACTACAACATCTGGTTCTAACTCGGTGATTTTTTCATAATCCACGGAAAAGGAATCGCCAACAGTAGGAAGATCTTTTACTTCAGAAGGGTAGTCACTGAGATCATCCACTCCGACGACACTATCTCCCTCTCCGATGTAGAATAATATCTCGGTGTTTGACGGCATGAAAGAGATTATCCTTTCAGGAGGAGCTTCAAAAGTGATGTTTTCTCCTCTAGCGTCGGTAACCGTTATACTTTCATCTGCTTCGCTCACTCCCGGAAGAACTGTGAACAGTCCGACCAGCATCAGTGATACAACCGCAATCACAGTGATTTTTCTCATCATATCCATCTGAAAATCAAGTGTACTTTAATTATTTAAATTTTACTTGTATAGTTTTTAGTAAGTTTAAAATAAGATACCTTTCTTGGAAATTTAATAGAAGTTATCTGGTGAAAAAATGGACGAAGAAACTATCGCAGTGGTATCAGGCCTTCCACGTTCTGGGACCTCTATGATGATGAAGATGTTGGAAAGAGGAGGTATAGCTCCGTTGACGGATCACGAAAGAGAGGCTAATATCGATAATCCCAAAGGGTACTACGAGTTCGAACGGGTGAAAAAACTGCCTGAAGATACGGGATGGCTTGAACAAGCTAAAGGGAAGGCCGTGAAGGTTCTAGCCGAATTGATAAAACATCTACCTGAAGGTTACAATTATAAAGTCGTCTTCATGGAGAGACATCTAGAGGAGATAATCGAATCCCAGAAGAAGATGCTGTTGAGGAAAGGTGAAGATCCAGATGACGTTTCAGATGAAGAGCTCTATGACATGTTTATCAAATACAGGGCTATGTTGAAAGAGCACATCACGGAGCATCCCTCTATGGAAGCAATCTACATAAGTTATAACGACATAATTCATAGTCCTCAGGAGCATGTTGGTAGGTTGAATCGGTTTCTGAACGGAGGGTTGGATATTGAAAAGATGGTAGAAGTCGTCGATGAGAACCTTTACAGGAACCGTGCCGACGAGATTTGAAAACTCTCTTATATCTTGTTGATTATTGATGTTCTATGAAATTACTGAGGGATAAGAAGAAACTCACCAAGTTCTTGATACTTTATCATTCTGCACTAGATGAACCTAACACTCTTGCGGATATCGCTGAAGAATTAGATATGACCCAGCAGGGAGTGTCTAACTACGTCAAGGAGATGGAAGATGAAGGGCTCATCGATACGTCTTCTAAAGGCTACCATCCTACATCATCGGGTATAGAGTTGATCAGGGACGTTCTATCGGAACTCAGTGTTTTTGTAAGAGAAGCTTCCCAGGGTATAGATTTGATCTCTAAGTGTACGGCTATAGCCGACGAAAGTGTTTCTGAAGGTGATCCCGTGGGGTTGTTCATGAAAGACGGGTTTTTACACGCTTCACTTTCCGAATCCTCTTCCATGGGGGAGGCATTGAACGATGCCGACGTTGGTGAACCGGTTCAAGTCGGTGCTTTGAAAGGTATAACCGAGATGGAGATAGGTCGTATCTACTTACTGTCGCTGGACGAGGAGTTCGAGAGTAAAAGGATCGAGAAAGAGTTGGATTCGATCGAGTACGACAAGGTTGCGGTATCAGGTGAACTACAATACGGTTTAGGCCGGACATTAGGTTTGGACATGGACATAATGTTCGCACCGCTGGAATCATCCATGGAGGCGGCCGAGAAGGGACTAAATGTACTGTTCATCGTATCTACGGACGAGTTAGACCGGATAACCGATAAGATAAGAAGTAGGAACAAGAAACGAGACGAGGAATACAGGATAGTGTATGAGGTTATTCAATAGTGCGAGAATTCTTAAACGAAGATCCTTTTAGAAACTATCTATCTTTGTTAAATCAAGGAACTATCATATCTCTCGAATTGTCTAGCGAAGTGAGGCAACATTTTAAAAACTC
>JBNJDY010000090.1:0-4821 GCA_051745305.1 Thermoplasmatota archaeon | reverse complement strand
AAACAGAGAAGAAAATATCAATAATTCATTTATTTGACTATTTGATATACAAAATATACACCATTGAAAATCTAGATTGGAGCATAACTTTCTGTCTTTAAAACCCCTGCCATGTTGCGCCATTGTTCAACTGCGAAACTATTATATATCGGAGCATTATGCCCATAGTGATGCCTGATGAAAAACTTGCACGAGCGATCAGATCTAGGAAAAGAAGAGAGATACTCCAGATGCTTTGTAAGGATGAGAAGATGTCTGTCCATGAGATCGCAGATGAGTTGGATATGACGGAATCTTCAGCTTCAAAACATCTTAAGCTGTTGTACGACCTTGGTCTGGTGGAGTTTGAGAAGAAACCACCTGAAAAGTTCTATTTTCTCAAAATAGATGAGATTAAAGAGATGTTCGAAATCTATAACAAAGTCGCTAGCAAGATGGCATAGGTGAATAAAATGAAAGTTGTAATCATAATGGGATCGAAAAGTGATATGGATTGGTCAAAGAAGATAGCAGGTACGCTGGACGAGCTGGGTATAGACAGCGTCATGAGGATCGCTTCAGCCCACAAAGTACCCCAAAAAGCCATGGATATCATAGAAGAGTACGAGGACGAAAAGGTAGTTTACATCACCGTGGCTGGAAGGAGCAATGCGCTGAGTGGATTCGTTGACGCTCAAACAGATAAACCAGTGATCGCATGCCCACCTTACAGCAGTAAATTTGCAGGTGCTGATATATTCTCAAGTCTGAGGATGCCTTCCGGTGTATGTCCCATGGTCGTCATGGGAACAGAGCAGGCAGGTCTAGCTGCGGCTAAGATTTTTGGTTTGAGTGATGAAGAAGTCCGTGAAAGAATAAAGAAATATCAAAAGAGTAATAGAGATCAGATAGATAAGGACGATAAAGAGGTTAGATAATATGGGAAGTGTAAAGGATTTAAAAATAATAAAAGAGCCAACTAGAGATAAAGAAGGAGTAGGTGTATTCGAATTCAGTGATAGATACAGTGTTTTTGATTATGGTGAGATGCCGGACAAGATCGAAGGTAAAGGTGAAGCACTCTGTTTGATGAGCGCTCACAATTTCAAAGAGTTAAAAAAAGAAGGTATAGAGTCACATTTTATCGGATTAGAAGAAAGGAACAGGATGAAAGTCAAGGTTGTCAACGTTATCACCGAAGGTACACCTGATGAATTCAAAAACATGATGGTACCCCTTGAGATAATCTACAGGAATTACCTGGGTGAAGGTAGTTCAGTATTCAGAAGATTGGATAAAGGAGAGATAGAGCCATCCGACCTCGGTTTTGACAGCTATCCAGAGGTCAATAAAAAGCTGGACCCACCGATAATAGATTTCAGCACGAAATACGAGAAGTTCGATCGTTACTTTAAGAATCTAGAAGAAGTCAAAGAACACGCTGGCTTTGATGACGAGATGATCGACGTGATAAAGGAGAAAGCCCTGAAGGTCAACGCTTTCATAAATGAAAGAGCGAAAGAACTCGGCTGGAAACATCTAGACGGAAAGATGGAAGTCGCACTGGACAGCAGTGGAGAACTGATGCTCGCAGACGTTCTAGGAACCTTAGACGAGGACCGTTTTGAATATAAGGGCCTAAAACTCAGTAAACAGATGTTGAGGAATCACTATAGAGGTACTGAATGGGCAGAAGAGATGGAAAAAGCCAAGGACCAGGACCTACCAAAAGAAGAGTGGCCGGAACCTCCGAAGCTGCCAGAAAAATTGATCAATTTCGTTTCCGATATGTACAAAGCAGCATGCAATGAATGGACAGGTGAAGAACACTTCGACGTAAAAAGCCTGGATGAACTCATGGAAGAAGACTATAAAGAGTTATAGTCGAAGACGATACGGGAGATTTTATAACACCCAAAACCCTTTTTCTATATGTTCCCTATCAAATTTTTTTCTCATAATGACACCTCATATTCTTCAGCGATCTCAACAAATTCTTCCCATTCTGGAAGGTATCTCTCCACCCTTACAAATACCTCTCAAACTTACCCCTTGTAAATAATAAAAAGATTTATATTGGTTTTATCCAATCCTCCATCGATATGGGGGTTCACATTACTGTCTCGAAATAAGCTGTTAGAGAAGCCCTGGTCAAAATCAACAGACCATATCCTAGATCATCACAAAGTCAAAAGAGAGGAAGGTCTAGACCAAAGAGAAGTGAAGAAGAGAAGGAAGAAGTTCGGCCGGAACAAGTTGAAAGAAACCAAGAGGAAGAGCCGTTTTAAAATATTCGTGGACCAGTTCAAAAGTTTTTTAGTGATCCTTTTAGGAGCGGCTGCGATAATCTCTCTTGTCATAGAAGAAGTTATCGAAGGGATCTCTATTCTAGCAGTTCTGGTGGTGAACGCCATCATCGGTTTTGTAACAGAGGCTAGAGCAGTAAGTTCCATGGAAGCTCTCCATGAGATGACAAAAATAAACACCCACGTAAGAAGGAACGGGGATGTAAAAAAGATACCTGCAAGGGATCTAGTCCCTGGAGATATAGTGACCCTTCAATCCGGCGATATGGTACCTGCAGACCTTAGGGCACTGAAAACCTCAAAGCTTCAGGTGGATGAAGCCACTCTCACCGGAGAATCGGTACCTGTCAGTAAAACAGCAGATGTTATCGATGAAGATACTGAACTGGCAGAGAGGGATAATATGCTGTACAAAGGGACTTACCTGACCAGGGGCACCGTTGAAGGTGTTGTGATCTCCACAGGTATGCAGACCGAGCTCGGCCAGATATCGAAATCTATCGAAAGTGCTGAGGAAGAGGAAACACCTTTAGAAAAGAAACTTGACGCTCTTGGTCATAAACTGATACCTCTTCTCATAGTCGTAGCCGGCATAGTCGGTGTAGCCGGTATGCTCAGAGGCATGGACCGGATCCTTATGATAGAAACCGCAATCGCACTGGCTATAGCTACCGTTCCGGAAGGACTTCCTATAGTTGCTACCCTTGTCCTAGCTAGAGGGATGCTCAGGATGGCTAAGGAGAACGCTCTATTGAGCAGGTTATCTTCCGTTGAAACCCTCGGTTCCACCAATATAATCTGTGCAGATAAAACAGGTACTCTGACGGAGAACAGGATGACTGTCAGCAAGTACGAGATGGAAGATAGTTCTGTTGATGTAACCGGAACCGGTTTAGATACTGATGGTACTTTCTTCTGTGAGGGAGAGGAGAAAGAACAGATAGACGATCCAGTACTGAAAGAAACATTAGAAGTAGGGGTCCTCTGTAACAACGCCTCTTTCAAGAATATTGAAGGAAGCATGGAGATGATGGGAGACCCATTGGAGGTTTCACTTTTGATAGCCGGTATCAAAGGTGGTATGGAGAGAGACCAGCTGCTCGAACATCTACCAGAAAAAAGAGAGGTGTCCTTCGATCCGGCTGTCAAGATGATGGCTACATACCATGAGATCGAGAAAGGATTTAAAGTCGCAGTAAAAGGAGCCCCGGAGAATGTACTTGAACACTCAACCAAAGTGATGACAAAGGATGGCACCAAAGAACTCACATCCGATGAGAAGGAAAGATGGCTGCAGAAGAACCAGAAGATGGCGGAAGACGGTCTGAGGATACTCGCTCTAGCGAAGAAAGAAGTAGATAGTACAGAGGGAGAACCGTATGAAGATCTGACCTTCCTGGGGTTGGTAGGGATGATGGACCCTCCGAGAGAAGCTGTAAAACCCGCCATAGAAAAATGTCACAACGCGGGGATCAGGGTCGTCATGGTAACCGGTGACCATGCAGCTACAGCTAAAAACGTTGGTTACAGATTGGGACTCATCGATTCCGAAGATACCGAGGTCATCGAGGGAAAAGAACTGGACGATCCAGAAAATTTGAACGAAGAGCAGTTCGAGCGTTTCGTAGGAGCTCCTATCTTTGCCCGAGTCAATCCTGAAAACAAGCTGGACCTGATAAATATACATCAGAACAACGGATCGATAGTCGCGATGACGGGAGATGGAGTCAACGATGCGCCGGCTCTGAAAAAAGCTGATATCGGTATAGCCATGGGAAAAAGAGGGACCCAGGTAGCCAGAGAAGCTTCAGATATGATACTCCAGGACGATAATTTTTCCACTATCGAAAGGGCAGTAGAGGAAGGTAGGATAATATTCAACAATATACGTAAATTCGTCGTCTATCTCATCTCATGCAATATCAGTGAGTTATTGGCGATACTGATCGCCTCTATAATCGGTTTTCCACTCCCCCTTCTACCACTTCAGATACTTTTCCTGAACGTTGTGAACGATGTCTTTCCCGCCTTCGCTCTAGGAGCATGTCGAGGCAGCGGAGATATAATGGATAAACCACCGAGAGACCCGGATGAACCGATACTGACGAGAACGAATTGGAGCGAGCTGGGATTCTATGGATTGATTATAGCTGTAGTCACCGTAGCAGCGATGGGGGTCAGTGGTAATATCCTGGCCACTGACATGGGTTCCAAAAAGATCATCACTATCTCCTTTTTGACACTCGCTTTCGCACAGCTCTGGCACGTATTCAATATGAGAGAGCTGACTTCAGGTATCTTGAAAAACGAGGTAACCAGAAACAAGTATGTATGGGGTGCTCTAGGTTTATGTACCTTGATATTGGTCGCGGCGGTATACCTACCGGGATTATCTACAGCTCTAAGTACCGAAGATCCAGGGATGATAGGATGGATGATTGTATTCGGTATGAGTCTGATACCGTTGGTTATAGGCCAGATAGAAAGGACTTTGAGAAGTTAATTAAAGGGTCATTTTCTATGATATTTAAACAAT
>JBNJDY010000089.1:0-4932 GCA_051745305.1 Thermoplasmatota archaeon | reverse complement strand
GGACGCGGTGAGCGAGGTCGTGGAGCTACTAAGTTCTTTGGTAAATTGGGTGAAGGATTTTGTTAGAGGTTATATCGGACCCATATTTGAAGATATCAAAGACTATATGGTTGAATACATAGAAGGGGTGATAGCGTCGTACGAAGAAGCTTTGAAAGAATTCGATGAAACGGGTTCTCTATCTGAAGCAACAGCAAAGAAGGTATTTGATTCCCTGATGGATGATATGTTCTATATCATATTTGGTCTTACCACTGCTTTGATGGTAGTTTTTACTGTCCTGGAAGGAGTTTCTCTAGGAGCTGGAAGTATAGCGATGATAGCCGTACCTTTATTGGTCACCATGATTATCGATATTTTCGGTGAAACTGTTGGAGAAGCCGAATTGCCTGGTCTACCATCAAAATTTGATGTTGAATCCATAATAGATTATGCTAAAAGTTTGGTTGGGATGGGGGAAGAGAGCATCAATCGAAATGATGCTTCTGACGCGCTTTGGTCAATTGCAAGTATTGTATTTGGATGGTATGGATTTATAGGTGGTGCCATAAGTCTAGAAGGTACACCTAACCCCGGCACTTGGAGTATATATAGTGTGGTTTGTGGTTTTATCAGTTTATTGTTTGGATTTTATTCGTTAGCAGCGACTGGTCTAGCCGAATTGATAACAGGAGGCATAGCACTAATCTATGGAACAGCAAGCTCTATTTTGGGTATAGGAGCTACAGTTTTTGGCCCCACAGGAACTATTAAAGGCGCAGGTATTTTTGGTACTGCATTGGGTATAGGTGCAACTGTGTCAGGAGGTAAAGCCTTTGTATGAGGAAGTAGTCAAAAAAATATCTTATTCTTACAGCGATTACCTTCAAGAGAGAAAATACCGAACTGCCCCCCTCTATCTCGCTGTTATTTTATCTCCTATCTTAGTATATTTGTTACTTTTCGAATTTCATATATTTCTAGTCGGTACATCCATCTTGATTATGGTAATAGGAGGTGAAGTCCTTGCAACATACTATAGCAAGTATTTTCATCTAACTGAAATTAGTTATGATAAGGATAAGAATGTATTTATAGGTAAAATAAAAAATGATAAGGAGATATGGATTTCTTTAAACTGTATAGACAGAATCAAAGATATAGAAAGAACAAAAAAATGGAATTATGCATATATCTATGGAGAGGAAGGGGAAGATAGGTATAGAACTACCCTCGTCCCCTACGAAGTCGATGAATGGATACAAAAAATAAAGGATAAGCACCAACAAAAACCGGACCATAAATGGTTGTACAAAAGAAGTGAAAAAAGTGAAGTTGGAGAAGAAAGAGAATACAAAGAAGAAATAAAGAGGATTAAAAATCGTAAGAGAATAATTAATTATTTTTTAATAGCGGTCGCCCCATTGACTCTCCTCCCTGCGATCTTGATGGGATTTTACGTTGTTAGTACTTTATTCTTAGCTAATCTCTTTGTAGGGGCCTTATCTTTCAACCAATTTGCTTCTAGATTATTGGAGTTGTATGAAACCAGCTCCTATTCTTTAGATAAATATTCGAAAGCTATGTTCAAATTAATCATTAAGGCTTTAGTGGCAATTACGGTATCGATGATTATTTTGATATGGCACTTTGGATTAATTGGTTCAATATTTTAGAGTGATAAAACTGCTGATTAGGGAAATTGTTATAATATAATTATTCCATACCCGTTCAGGAGGAAAAAGTTGGGAAAGAAATATCTTGGAAGTGAGGAACCAAGTCTTGACACTTCTTTTTGGAATAATGTTACCGATTCAAATTTCATCCAGTCACACGTGGATTCGTTCTTCCCTCCGGTTGATCCTAAAGAAGAGGTGATAGATGATAAAGAAGACGCTTCCGGTCCAGTAGTCAACGTGATCTCCGGCAAAGTGGAAGATGCTGACGAGGCGAAAGAAGTCCTCGACCTGCTGCTGTACTCGGACGAAGGACTTGGGCAGAGAGTTGCAAACTACACCGAGTTAGAGAATCCGCAAACCACAGGGCTAGCACCGGGCGTGATCCAGCTGATCCCGTGGACCGGCTTCGAGATGGACGAGACTGGTGAACTCCCAAAAGAGATAACGTATTCAGATGTTATCTGAGATGTGATATCGGAAATAATCGGTGGATTCTAGACTAGCAAAAATTTATAAGAACAAACTACAATAAAGTCGATGACTCCGGAGGAAATAGATTGAGCGAAGTTTGCTCAGACAAGGTAACATCGGCTCGGATCTTTTCTCACAGTAGTGATTCTACCGACTCTGATTTCATTCAGGACCATATCGACTCGTACTTTCCTTAGGATTATTTCTGCTGTGATATCTTTTTAAAACGAGAATCTATTGATGATTGAACTGGGATATATTGCGTAAAATAACGTGTTATCCAGTTTCACTTCCCCCTCCACTCAAATTATAAGTACCTCTATTTCATAACCGGAATTGGATGATCCGTGAGTTATGGGACTTGATAGATGGTTTTGATGAAAGACCTGACGATTGGGGGAAACCGTACTTTAGTCAACAGAAATATTACAAGCCGAAGACGATAGAAATCGATAACTTTCAAGAGTTTGATCTCAAAGAAAAAGATCGGGTATTATGCTGTGTGGATGGAGGTAATAATAAAATATTCGAAACCCCCTCTGAGAGCATACATCTTCTACGAATATATTTCAATCTATTTAGGGGTAAGAAAAGGGTTGAAAATATCGAACCGTTGAGTCTGTACTTGAGTTGTGATCATCAGGAAGATGAGATTACTGTAAGATCGATGAAGGTCAACGATTCTATCCCCATCGGGTCCGATGAATATGTTGTAAAAAAGGAAGAACTGGAAAATGGTAGACCAGTTAATGCAGGCCATACTGTAAGAAAATACTTGGAATGGGAAACTATCAAGTATGTTTCTGAGAATTATCTAGAAGAAGGAGATATCATATTGAGAGATGGTGTCTTACAGACTGGAGTTGAAGGAGAAAGAGAGTACGCTGAGGAAGCTTATAACTCAGTTGAAGAGAATGGCGTTCATTTAGTGGGTCTTGCGAAAACCTGTACATTGAGGACGACCTGTGGTTTTCCACTGGTGGCAGCAATTCAAGAATTATCTACTGAAGTTTCTGAAGGTCCATGGTACTACCATCCAATAGCTGAAAACGAACATCCTGACCATAAAGGTGAGATGATGGTGGTTAAGTATCATAGAAATTCTAACTATGCTTTCAGAACAGAGTTTTACCGTGAGATAGACAATCCTGTAGAGAAAATACTTGAATATATGGCATTTCAAGCACAGGATCCGATATTTTTGGGTTACCCATATGGTCTTGTAGATGCTGATAAAAGAGCTAGAGTCACGGACGAAGAGATCGAATATCTAAAAAGTGTAGGTTTCAATAGGATGGGCAGGACTTTTAAAAATAAAGTCAGCACCTTAGATGCCCATGATAAATTAAGCGAATTATGAGATGTGGTTAGTTATGACGATAGGACAGATAATTGGAGGAGAATATGGTGACGTGTGGATAAGGCAGAAGAGCGGAGAGACCATCGAGATAGGTGATCTGCTATCTATCGATGATCTGATTTTACAAGTTCACGATTTGAGTTACGGTTCATTGATGGATAACAACGACTTGGCTAGGATGAGTGGTATGCAGTTGGAGGGTTACGACGAAACATCCTTGATGGAGGAAGAGATCCGTAATTTTATCAATGCCAAAGCCAAGCCGTTAGTACACATCAAAGATGGGGATGCAAAGATACCCAAGATATTACCTGATTTCTTTGGAGGTTTGGAAAGAGTATCGAAAGAGGATTTCGAGTTCATGGAAGAGCCTGAAAACAGCCTTTACCTGGGTAAAGTCAGAAGTGGAAGTTATACCTTAGACGTTCCCGTTTACATCAATGGCAAAGAAGCACTTTCACATCATTTATTGATACCTGCGACCACGGGCAGGGGTAAAAGTAACCTGGTAAAAGTCATGCTTTGGAATCTGATACCAAAGGAATACTGTGGAATGTTGGTTATAGATCCACATGATGAATATTATGGAAGGAATGAATACGGAGCTAAAGATCATCCGGAATTCGATAAGAAGGTGATGTACTATTCACCCAATCCGCCAAAAGGTGGCTATCATCTTCGATTGAATATTTCAGGTTTAAAACCGTGGAACCTTCAGGGGACCATCGACCTTACCGATGCCCAAAACCAAGCGGTGTATATGTATTACTCACATTTCAGAGATGACTGGTTATCTGAGCTGTTGAAAGCTAGTAATGAAGGGGCTAGTGGATACGGTATTCAGGAAACAACGATGAACGCCCTAAAAAGAAAATTGAAACTCAAATTTGATTTACGAGTTAAAAATGGTAAAGTTGTGCCCAAAGGTAAGATCTTTGTTACAGAAGGTTCTGAAAGCTTAGTTAATGATATCGTTAAAGCGGTAGAAGACGGCAAGAAAGTTATCTTAGATACGAGTTCTATGCCCCAGGACAAGGAATTGTTGATCGCAGGTATAATCACTGATAAGATCTTTAAAAAGTATAAATCCTATAAAGAGATGGGTGAACTGGAGGATAAGCCAACCGTGAGTGTAGTTATCGAAGAAGCACCCAGAGTACTTGGAGAAAGGGCTGGACGTAACGTGTTCCATCAAATAGCTCGTGAAGGAAGGAAGTTCAATGTTGGTTTGATAGCTATAACTCAGTTATCCAGTATGATACCTAGGGAGATACTCGCCAATATGAACACTAAGATCATCTTAGGTAACGAGATGAAGAGCGAAAGAGATGCAATAATCGGTAGTGCAGCTCAGGACCTTTCTAAAGACAGTAAGAATATAGCCAGTCTGGATAAAGGTGAAGCCATAGTCAGCAGTATATTCACTAAATTTGCCGTTCCGAT
>JBNJDY010000088.1:0-5101 GCA_051745305.1 Thermoplasmatota archaeon | reverse complement strand
CCATTATTTCTACCCACTAAACCTCCAACACTCAAGTATCCCGTTATGTTTACATCTAGAAGATTCACATCATGTATCATCGCTAGATCATCCAAGTAACCGATCAAACCTATATTATCTGTATCTTTTCGGTTGATATACAATCCATTTATCGTGTATCCATCACCATCAAGACTCCCTTTAAAGTATTTAGATGAGTTACCTATAGGTTTGAACCCATGGCCATCATACCATTCACTAGTTTCACTAGCATCTATGTTATCGGCAAGCTTGTAATGGGCGTTCATGTCTTGATCCATATTCTGTAAATGTGTAATATTTTCGATCAGATAGGGGTCATCAACAGTGCCGTTTCCACCTGCAAAATCCAGCGTGCCCAAATTATTATAATCTAAAGTAGCGAATGATACGAATAAAATATTAGATATTAATAATATAGCAATTACTATGACCAAGCTTCTTTTAATTTATATTCACCCTTATTAGTTTATTATTTTATTTAATATTTATAACATTTGGTAAGCTTTAGATCACTTAAAGATACAACTTGAATTTTGTAAAGTTAAAATCGTAAGATAAAACGTTTTTACTCAAATGATATTTAAAAGGATGATGTTCGAATTAGGTTCCCTGTATCACGTTTTGCTATAACGAAGGCAATACTGGAATTGATCCATCAACAAATAGCTGTAACTCTGTTTTCAATCGTGTGTTAGCTTATTGATTAGACCTTTTAAGTGCCCAACATTCAGATTATTCTTGTCAATATTGGGCATCAATTCTATTGATCTTTAACTCATTCACAATTTGATCTTATCTGATCATCTTCCCATTTATACTCTTTAGAACTAACCTTCTCAACTTTTTCAGGCATTTCTCTCTTTATAGATTTTTCTGGTTCAAGTGTGTTGTGAACAAAACCGACCTTATCTAGATTTTCCAACCTGATCTCCTCTTTATTTTTTGGTATATAAAGTCGATATTCCTCATCATCGATTATTTTCCAACATCTATCTTGATCCGAATCTATTTTGTCCTCCTCTATTTGAGCATCTTCTGAAATATATGGTATGTCAACATAATCGTATCGACCATCATCTTCATCTATCGCTTTATTCAGTCTTTCTCTTAGTTCTTGGGAAATTTTTCCTTCATCTAAGTATTCCCACCAATCTTCTATATCTAAAGTAGCTCCGAGTCCGGTGGCCTTTGGCATGATCTCTTTTTTGTAGTGAAGGGGTCTATCGGTCTTTTTCAATATCTTTGCAGTTTCTTCAACCCAGGTTCCTGTCATACTTATCAAAATCCCAATTAACATAATCTTTTACGTAGTATGATTATTAAATAATTACGGGAAAAATCGTTCGTCTCTGTTTGACATATCTGTAAAGAACAATTAACTTTATATAAACACATTTTTATTCATCTGCGGGGATAAGCAAGTTTGATACATCATCAACAAAAACTTGATTCATATGATTTTTAATATTAAGGAATTATCTTAACGAAATCAGGGAAAATCTCATGAAACATTTGTTTGAAGATAATTATTTTTTTATCCATGTGTTTCTGTAATGCCTTTACAGCAAACGCTTTTAGTTTTTCTTTGACCTCCTTGAGTTGTATCAAAGAACCTGAAATGGAGTTTTGATCGTATTTATGACTTTGAAGTAGAATGATATCTTCATGCTTTGTTAGGTCAGAAGAGATGAGTTTAACAGTTTCTTTACCTCCTGCTTCTTCATTACCTATGACGATGTAATACTTACTGACATTTTCGAATCGTTCGTACAATTCTGAATCATGGAAAACACTTTGTGAACGTTCTCTAAAGGCAAAATATTTAGAGCAAGGTGTACCGCTGTATACGGGTAGACTCATGAATAACACATCATAGCTCGCTATCTTC
This sequence comes from Thermoplasmatota archaeon, assembly GCA_051745305.1. Lineage (GTDB taxonomy): Archaea > Thermoplasmatota > Thermoplasmata > Halarchaeoplasmatales > Halarchaeoplasmataceae > Saliniplasma. The sequence continues at coordinate 3,192 of JBNJDY010000088.1, read as the reverse complement.
CTATAGACTTTTTCAACTTCATCTGAGATAGGGCATTTATCATCAGGATGAAAATACTAATATAAGCAATCGAAACATGATTTTATATCGTAATATACCATCTAGATAACTGAAACATCTATATTTTCTTTTTCTAGAACATCATCAGTATATTCCAGAGTTTTTATACAGTTACCAGGAGTTTTCCTTCCACTGAAAGAAACTAGTAATGCTTTCATATTTATTTCACCAAATGATACTCTAACCTTTTAGCTACATCTTTTCTCAAATCATCATCGAATAATTCTCCGATCAGTTCCAAAGAAAGGTCTATCCCAGATGAGACTCCTCCAGCAAGCCATATCTTTGGTTCAGTATCATTTTTCACTACTCTCTTTTCTAAAACTTCAACATCTGGATAAGATCTCTGCAACTCATCTAATGCAGTATGGTGGGTTGTAGCTTTGAGACCGTTAATTACACCGGCTTCCGCCAATACGAATGCCCCGGTACAAACCGAGCATAGGAAAGATAACCCATTCATCTGGTCTTTAACAAATTTCAACACTTCTGCATCATACATTGCCTTTTTCCTACCTTGGCCGCCGGGTATTATCAAAATGTCGTACTGTTCATTTTCAGAGAACGTTCTATCAGGTAAAACTCTGAGCCCGTTGGATCCCTTTACCGGATCTAGGTACTTACCGACTAATTCGACTTTTACTGAGTTTGGATTAAGCTTATCTACAGAAGCCAATGTCTCGAAAGGGCCGACGAAATCCAATTCTTCAGCATCAGGAAATACCATGATAGCTATCTTGTACATATAATACCTTATCTAATAATTCATATTTAAATGTGATAATACCTTATTTGGAATACAAAATGACTATGTTTATATAGATATTTACAGTTTCTACATTGGGTGAAATCAATGAAATGTACCATTATATACTGGTCGAGATATGGACATGGGAAAAAGATAGTTGAAAAGTTAACAGATAGGTTAGGAAAGGCTGGAATCGAAACAAGTAATTACAGACCCGATGATGTCGACCCCAAAAATATTCCAGAAGCTGATGTATACGTTTTTTCCACACCGACAGAGATGTTCAGAATAAAGAAAGAGATGAGAACTTTCATGAATAAGTTAGAAAACGTAGAAGGGAAAAATTACGGTATAATCAATACTCATGGGATGAAAAGGAACTGGTTAAAAAACATGGAAAAGATTCTAAAAAAGAAAAGTATGAAAAAGCTAGCAGAAGTCGACTTCAAAATAAACAAAGAAGGGACTGAAAAAGGCGAAGGACTCCCAAAAAATTGGGAAGATAAGTTAGATGATTTTGCAGAGGAGTTGATCAAAAGAACCTATTAATCTTTCTTCGATATCAAACCTATAGTGAACACATATGCAGCAATCAAAACTATGATCCACCATTAGGATGCTAAAGATCCTTTTTCTACAAGGATATTGGCAGTTTCCACTTCATCTATACTCTTGATCTCTAAATCGAATTCTCCTCCCTCTTCCGCGGTCCAGGTAAATTCACTTTGATATATCTCGCCGCCTTCAACGATCACGTTTTTGTCCTGCTCTAAAAATTCTCCATCGATATACAGCGCAATATCTTGTTCTCCTTTCACATCGCCTGTATTATTTACAAAATGTTCAACGATGACTTCATCGCCTTGGATAACTCCAAACTCAATTTCTACTCTATCTATATCGGAGTGAACTGGTTTTACTTTCTAGAGATCTTTCAGAAACTGTTTTGATAGTATCTTCATTTTGAACAGGAGATGAAATCAATACAGAACTTAAAACCATTAAAAATACTACTGACAAAACTAGATTTTTTTTAACTTTCTAGAGAACATCCTTTAGATTTCCTAAATTCGACCTGAAGAAACTCATCTTATTAAAAACCGATGTTTAGATATATTATTTCATGAACGGTCTTCTCCAATCCTCTGCAGGTAGTATAGTTTCCTTTATCGTTCTTGGAACCAACCATCTCAGTAGGTTAATCCAGTGTCCAGCTTTGTCGTCGGTTCCAGAAGACCTAGCCCCTCCAAAGGGCTGTCTACCAACGATCGCTCCCGTTGGTTTGTCGTTGATGTATAGGTTACCTGCTGCATATCTTAATATGTCTTCTGCAAGATGTATGGCTTCACTGTCTTTAGCAAATATCGATCCTGTCAATGCATATGGAGAGGTTTCATCACATAGATGGAGCGTTTCTTCGAATTTATCATCATCGTACACGAAAATCGTTACAACGGGTCCGAAGATCTCCTCGGACATCAACTTACCTTTGGGTTCACTCGTTTTCACAATCGTGGGTTCTATGAACCATCCTTCTGAATCATCGTATTCACCACCGTATAATATATCATATTTGTCGGGATTATCCTTAGCATATTCGATATATTCCACGATCTTGTCGAAGGCATCTTCATCGATAACCGCGCCCATGTAATCCTCCATCTTATCCACTGGACCGTAGGTGATCTGCTTTACCTCTTTCGATAGAATATCTTTTAATTCATGCCAGTAACTTTCTGGGCAGTAAACTCTAGATGATGCTGAACATTTCTGACCTTGATATCCAAAACTTCCTCTTAGAATATTGATTGCAGCGTTTTTTATCCCTCCGGATTCGTGAATAAATATGAAATCCTTTCCACCTGCTTCACCAACTATCCTGGGGAAGTTTTTGTAATTCTCGATGTTAGAATTGATCTTTTTCCATAGAAAAGTAAGAGTCTCGTAACTCCCGGTGAAGTGTAATCCTGCGAAATCTGGGTTATCGAATACTATCTCTGATTTTTCACTGGGGAACGGTATGAAGTTGATCACTCCATCTTTCAATCCCGCCTCCATCATCACTTTCATGATCTCATAATTGGAAAAGGAAACATTCAGTGATGGTTTCCAGAGCACTGTATTTCCGACTATGGCTGGTGATGAAGGTAAATTTCCGGCTATGGAATAAAAATTGAAAGGTGGGATCGCAAATATGAAACCTTCAAGAGGCCTCCAGTCCAATCTATTCATCTCACCTTCATATTGTTCAGGTTGCTGTTCATAGATGAACTTCATAAAATATGAATTGATCCTCCAGAAATCAACCAACTCTGCAAGGTCTATTTCAGCTTCATATGGATTCTTAGAATGGTTCATCATGATAGCAGCAATATTTCTGTACC
>JBNJDY010000087.1:0-5316 GCA_051745305.1 Thermoplasmatota archaeon | reverse complement strand
CATGGTAAGAATATTCTTACTTTTCTTACATGTAGTTTACGGTTTCTTTAATCACACACCCAAAACATACCCCATTCTCATCCCACCGACTCTATCCTCACAGCCACTAAGGGCTCGGTTCAGGTCGGGGGCAAACAAGAACCATTTCACTCTCAGACATTCTAATATTTAAAATGATATTTAAGTTTTTCAAAAATACAATAGAAGATGTACATTCTAAGCCTGTATAACCTCTTTATCCCTGAAATGCTTCTCAGACTCTTTCACCATCAACCGATGGATCTCGTTCAAGATAAATCCACTGGTAACGAATATAGAACCGATTATTATGAACACTATCGTCAACAAACCCCATCCAACGGAAAGTACCTGATGGCTAGTAGCAGTCTGTATCACCATGATACCCGTTATCAACCCGGCGATGTAAAACATCAAACCTGGAACACCAAGATATATCAGAGGTCTCCTTTGGATGGTCAACCCGATGATCTTGTTTAAAACTCCTAATCCATGTGCTATAGGACCTTTGGTGCTGCTGTTTCCAACACCATCATACCTGCAGGATATCCTCGAAGACGTTACCTTCATACCTTTATCCACTGCATCGGTGATCATCTCGGATTCGACTGTAAAATCATTTTGAGTGATCTCGAGCTCTTCGATAGCCTTCCTGTTGAAGGCTCTAAAGCCGCTTTGGGTGTCCTTAGCTTCTTTCCCTCCAGGCGTTAGATAATCTAAAATGTTCTTACCTATCTTTCTGTAGAAGGGCATCTCAGTAAGATCACCCCATCTCGCACCGACCACTAAGTCTGCACCGGGGTTCAACGTCGGTGATAGAACGTGAGGGATCTCGTAAGGATTGTGCTGCCCATCACCATCTATCAGAACCATGAAATCGTAATCATTTTTCCTAGCATAATTGAAGATGGTCTTGATGGCAGCTCCTTTACCGGCATTTTTACGATGCCTGATGACCTTAACACCTAACTCTTTAGCGATCTCGGAAGTCTCATCGGTACTTCCATCATCAACCACCAGTATATCATCTACTACATCGACCTTCTTCGATTTATGTATAACTGAACCTATAGACAGCTCTTCGTTATAGGCCGGTATCCCTAGAAGAACCCTTTCGTCTTCTTTAGGGACTTTATATTCTTTTTGCACCACTTTCGTATTATCCATGATATAGTGCCCCTTTCTCTCCTCTTGCTCGTTTAAACACTTAATCCTTATATACTTTACTAATACCCTTATATACCTTCCTATTCTTTACCCTTACTTTATTTGACTAATTCATCTTAAGAAAACATTTAGATAACCCATACCGATTAAAGTATGTGAATTTCAAAACTATATCGAACATACTAGAAAGGAAGAAGTTTCATCACTTAACCATAACATCCAGTGTACTCTTCCTTCTATTCACCGCCTTTAAAACCCACCTCGGAGCACCGGAAGCATCCATATACTGGTACGCTTCGAACTTATACTGGACCTTTTGGCCTGGACTACTTTTCTCGATCTTATCGATCATCCTTTCGATACACTGTGAACGAAAGTATCTCGGACTTGTCAGTGTCCTAATACCGGTTTTCTACCTGTACGCTCTTCCATCTCTAGTCCACGACATGCTGCCGGTTTTCGACGTTTACCACGTCATACCTCAAGTCCTTGCAATAGTAGAAACAGGCCAATGGAACATGCAGATGACACCGTTCCCGGGATCACACATCTACCAGGCAGTCAGCGTCATCACGTTCGACATGCACATCTTTTCTTACGCAAGACTCTTCCCGACCATACTAGCTTTCTCAATAGTAATATTCATTTACACCATGGCGAGAAGGATCTCAAAAACATGGGCACCCATGGCACCTATGACCTTCTTAGCTCTTAACTGGTACATGGAATACCACCTTGCTAGACAACCTTTCACCATAATGCTGTGGACAGCTTTCTGGCTGGCATTTTTCTTATTTATAGACAAAAAGATCTACCGTATCGGGATCACTGCCACTTTGATACTGGTCGCAATTGTTCCTTCACATCCCGGTATGATCATAATAGTTTCTTTCAATTTGATCGCTTTAACGTTCGTAATTTTACTCTCATCACGTGACAAAGATGAATGGAATTATCTCAAACCCGTAATACCGATACTCATCGCCTTCGGTATTGTGGCATTTCTTTTCTATAGATCAGTACCACCTATCACAGAATATATGGATTCGGTATATGAGGAATTCTGGGAAGGTTTAGAAGGCAGTGGATTAACGATATCACTCGGAGGACCATCTGCTACCAGTTTACAGTATCAATTTGTAAATAATCTAAGGATGTTCGCTGGAGCACTACACTCACTCCTAGGCCTCTTGGGTTTCATAGCACTATACAAGTACTCATCCAAAAAAGCTCTACTATTGGGAGCGTGGTTCTTCTCTATCTACCTCTGGCTAATTTACTCATTTACCCAACAAGGTTTTCTTATAGAAAGAGCCTTCCTAGCATCCGTGATACCCGCTTCGATCTTAACAACAGCTCTCTTAAAACACTTCAACAACAAAAACTTCAAATTTTTAAAATACTTCGATAACATTCAACTTAAACGTATTTCAAAATTAACCATCACCTTACTCATAATTTTTCTCTTGATTTTAGTTCCCATCACCAAGAACAGTATCGATGCGATAGAGACACCTTCCCACTCCTCGTACACCGCTGGAATCCATGCTCAAAACAATTTTGAAGAACGGGTTTACGTCACTGATTCACACACAGGTTTGTTCAGGTATATCGAATCTACAGAAGGAGATGGCTATTCAACCACGTACCAATTCCGATCAAGAGGTAGAACACCACGTGACCAACCCTACGGATACCGTATACCCAGAACGGATACACCTATCTCACCTCTCATCTTCACCGATTACTTCAACAATTACATCGAGATCCGTTACGGGAACACGACATACATACAAGATATCCAACTTTACGAAGAAAACATATCTAACGATTCAGGGAAGATCTACCATTCCGGTGGATCACGTATTTATGTGGATGTATAACAAAAAAAAACACAAATTCAAAGATCACCATATTTTTTATGAGCTTTATCTATTGTCATTATCTCTGTGATTCTAATTTGCTGTTCATCTTCAATTATTACATAAAATGCTGTCCAAGACCTACCGATATGCAAACGATAGATATCCTCATCAGGTAAGCTCAATTTTTCTTTATCTCCTTTTCCCGAATCAGGATATGGATTTGTAACAAGCTTTTTAAGATTATTTCTAATAATCCTCTGGCTTTTACCATCCAATGATTTTAGAAATTTTTGTATTTTCTCTGTGATAAATAATCTATATTCTTCCCGTTTCTTCCCACTCATCAAGATCTACTTCCACTAGTTCCTCTTCTTCCATATCTTTGATATCTTTGGCTTTTCTAATCAATTCTAATCGGTTATGTTCTTGGATCAATTCTTCTAACAATTCATCATAAGTCTGTCCAGGTTTTTTCATCGAATGGAGTTTTTTCCATCTTTTTTCTGTAACAGGTATTCTCTTTTCAGCTTTCATACTTACAATATTTACAATCCTTACAATATTTATAGTTTTTCAATGATCTAAACTTACTCCATTAACACCATGTAAACAGGCAATAGCTTCCATCAATTGCCTGATAGCATCGTAATAGTCTCTCAGAACCTGGGATGGAAACCTTTCCTCATCTGTTTCTTTAACCCTCTCCAAGATCTTATCGCTCATTTTGACCAATGCCTTTGCCTTGTCGGGATCCGGTTTTACTTCTCTCATCTCAAAACCTCAAGATATCCATAAACGACTATTCCATTTGCTATGTTGTTCCTCAATTCCTTAGGATAATCTCCTAAACTTTCTTTAAAATGGATCTGAATTTTTCTATTTAACAAGGTTTCATGATCAGACAGATCTACCTCTTCACCGTTAGCCTGAACGTAGATATCTATATCGCTTCCTTCTATATCCTCTCCCATGGCTGCAGACCCGAACAAAACCATGCAGTCCGGGTTGAACTTCTGCTCGATGAACTCGAGCAAGCCGCTGGAGAACAATCGATACTGAATGTCCAGTTTTTTGTAAAGTTTAAAGGTATCATTTTCAAGTCTTTTATAAATAGGATAAGTACGCTCGCCACGTTCCAGTTTTTCAACCTCGATCACGCCCAACCTCTCCAGGTCATCCAGATGATTTTTCACGGAGGTATGAGATAGATCGGCTTTCTCCGATATCTCCCTCAAATAATGATCCTGGGCAGGTTCATCGAAGAAGACTTGAGCCACCTTCCATGTACTACAATTTTGTAACATCTGTGCTAAATATGTAATATCTGCTACATAAATGTAACGGTTAAAAGAAACTATCTTATTATATACTTTTTATCCATATCTCTGAAATTGTTTTCAAAATAAGGACGCTTTAAAACCTCTTCTAGAATCTGTCTAGAAATCACTACTGTGATCCTTTTCTGCCTTTCTAATTATCTCGGCTGGTTTCCCGTCCCAAAAGACACTAAATAAAAATTCATTCGACTTTTTCTTCTGGATTGATCCCCCTGAAACCTCCTTTTTCAAAGGCTTCAAGTAATTCATTATCAGAAGTTAATACGACGATCTCTTCTTCTAAAACCCTATCGACCTCTTTAACAGTTTGATATTGGATAGAATCTAAAGTCTTCAATGCATATTCAGTCACATTCATAATACTCTCATTAATCGTTTCCTCAGTTACAGGTACAATCGTTAGTTTTTCCGTGATCTCTTCGAATGATGTTTTCAAAGCATTCTGAAATTCGTCTTGAGTAATTATATTTCCTTTCTGTTTTCTCTTAAATGCAGAGGTTATCTCAAGCAAAGAAAGAGAAGATATAAAGGCTTCTTTTTTCGTATTGACTAACTCTTCAAAGACACCATCGACAAACTTCGTACCTTTCTCTTCATGATATCTTTTAACCAACGCGGAAGTGTCAAAAAAATATATCATCTCATTCCCTTTCTGAGATTATGTAATCTGACATCGATCCATCGATCCTTGCTAAACTTTCTCGTACTTCCTCGATTGACAAACTTTTACCACCATATCTCTCATTGATCTTATCAATTATCTCCATCATTTTCTCCTTCTTGTGTCTATACATACCTAGTGCTATAACTTCTTCCAAATTATGAGATTTTGATTTTTGATGGTCGATATCTATGTTACTCATCAAACAAAATAGGATATCTAGATTATTTATAATTTATCTTTGAGTTAGAAACCGCTTTAAGTTTCA
>JBNJDY010000086.1:0-5350 GCA_051745305.1 Thermoplasmatota archaeon | reverse complement strand
CCTTCGGTTTCTAGTTCTTCACTGATTTCAATTTTAATGAAAACTTTGACTCCTTCTCTTTGACTGGAGGAGTAATCCTCTTTTACCTCTTCATAGATCTCTACATCGTTTTCGTCGATCTCGAAATCTCCAAGCATCAAACTATTTTCCTCAGCTAGTTCCTGTTTAATCGATTCAGGATTTGAATTATTGATCAGATCCGCGACCCTTTCCGCGTCCCCTTTAAATTTAGGTCCTAATGATGAATAATTAGGTTCGATCATGGTTTCTGAAAACTTGCTTTCATCTTTACTAAAATCCAGGTTCTTCACATTTAACTCGTCCATAAGTATATCTTTGAATCGGGCTAAAGCATCTTCGTATGACTCATCTTCGGAAACCACTACAGCCTCTTCTAAAGGCTGCCTTAGTTTGATATTTTCCTGCTGTCTAGCATTTCTTCCAAGTTCTGCGATCCTAATTACAGCATTCATGTCCCTTTCCAATTCAGGTTTTATCTTGTCTTCTTCGGCCTGTGGATAATCCAGTAGATGTACGGAGATAGGACCGTCCTTCATTTCTCTGTAAAGACATTGATATATTCTTTCACTGATGAAAGGTGTAAACGGTGCCATCACTTGAGTTAACGTTTCCAAAGTTTCATACAGGGTGTTATAAGCACTGGCTTTTTCTTCCTCTGTCCCTTCCCAGAACCTTCTTCTACTTCTTCTCAGATACCAGTTACTGAGATCATCTATGAATTTTTCGATCGAACGTGTGGATTTATGGACTTCTAGTTCATCTAATCCGGTTTTTACTTCGTTTATCAAACTGTTCTTCTTGGATATCAACCACCGATCTATCTCGTCGTTGACCTCGTAATCTCCCGGTTCAAAATCATCTATATTGGCGTTACTGGTAAAGAATGATACGACGTTCATCAATGTATTCATAGTCTTGCTTATTTTTTCAGATACCAATTCTTCACTGAATTTTGTTGATTTCCAAACCGGAGAACTCAAGAAATATAACCTTGTAGCATCGGCCCCGAGATGGTCTAAAGTTTCCATAGGCTCTACCGCATTGCCTTTGCTTTTACTCATCTTCTCTCCATCTTCATCGAGTACCAAACCCAAGGTTAGACAGTTCTTATAAGCCGGTTTGTCAAAAAGGAGTGAACTTATAGAAAGTAGACTGTAAAACCATCCTCTAGTTTGATCCAAAGCTTCAGTTATGAAATCTATAGGGAAAGCTTCTTCGAATCTATCTTCGTTTTCAAAGGGATAGTGGAACTGTGCAAATGGTGCACTACCGCTGTCGTACCAACAGTCTATAACATAATCAACGCGTTCCATCACACCATCACACTCAGGACAGTTCAATTTAACTCGGTCAACCCAGGGTTTATGGAACTCGAAATCTTCCTCTAGAGGTTCAGTAGCCATCTCCTCTAATTCTTCTTTACTTCCAACGCAGTGTTGGTGATCCTCATCGCATATCCATATAGGAAGAGGTGTTCCCCAGAAGCGGTTCCTACTGAGAGACCAATCCTTTAATTCATCTAGGAAATTACCAAATCGTCCATGTTTCAGATGTTCTGGTTTCCATCTTACTTCTTCGTTATTATCAATCAGTTTTTGTCTTTCTTGTGATGTCCTGATGAACCAACTTTCTAAGGAATAGTAAAGTAAAGGTGATTCACATCTCCAGCAGAATGGATAAGTGTGAGTAACATTGGTTCTTTTGATCAGATCACCCCGATCTTCGAGGTCGTTCATAATATCTTCATCGGCATCTTTAACGAACTTTCCAGCATAATCAGTAATTTTATCCACAAAGTTACCGTTTTCATCCACTGGATTCACAAGAGAAACTCCTTCTTCTTTACAAAGTTTAAAATCGTCCTCTCCAAAGGCTGGGGCGATGTGTACGATACCCGTACCATCCTCCAAACTAACGAAGTTAGCGTGAGTAACATAATGACTCTTACTCTCGGACTCTACGTAATCAAACATGGGCTGATATTCTTTTCCAAGCAGTTCTTCACCCTTCAACGACTCTAAGACTTCATAATCTTCAAATATTTCATCTACAAGTTTTTCAGCCATGTAGTACTTCTCACCATGGTGTTCAACAAGTGCGTAATCAAGGTCTTTTCCCACTACCAATAAAAGATTGGATATCAAGGTCCATGGAGTGGTAGTCCAAGCTAATAGATAAGCGTCCTCATCTTTCAATTTAAATCTAATATATATAGAAGGATCCTCGGTTTTCTCATAACCCTGTGCAACTTCGTGACTAGAGAGGGGAGTACCACATCTTGGACAGTACGGTACTACCATGTGTCCCCTCTCCAACAGTCCATTTTTCCAATGCTGTTTGAGACTCCACCAGACGCTCTCTATGTAATCGTCCTTCATGGTCACATAGGCATCTTTATAGTTTATCCAGAAGCCTATCTTTTCACTCATGTCCTCCCATTCTTTTTGATACTTGAATACACTCTCTTTACAGTGCTCATTGAATTTTTCCAAACCATATTCTATAATATCCTCTTTTGTATCGATACCCAGTTCTTTCTCAACTTCTATTTCAACAGGTAATCCGTGGGTATCCCAACCAGCGATGTTCGGAACTATCTGGTAACCCTCCATAGTTTTATATCTTAGATAAACATCTTTTGCAACTCGAGTTAGAACGTGACCTATATGGGGCATACCGTTGGCAGTGGGCGGTCCTTCGGTGAACCCGAATTTCTTGTCCCTTTCTCTTCCACGAGTTTTCTCAGCTATCTCATGTTCCTTCCAAAAATCTAAGATATCTTGTTCCTTCTCAGGTAATGGTGCGTCCTTGTCCAGCGACTTGAATTTTTTGTTATTTTCACTCATCAAAAATCCTCCAAAAAACAAAACAAAATTATAACTGGGCGGATGAGTTCTTCACTCGCTAATTATGATCTTGAAGTCATAGACGGCCCAGTTCATACAATAATCACATATGTATACGATATTTAAATATTACTTAGTTTTTAAGAGCTTAAAACGATATGGTACCCCAAACACTATTCTTTCCCTATCGATTCTGGTGCACCAGCAAAAGCTATTAGCGATTCAATCTCCATGAAATGTAGATCCCCAAAGACTACCATACACTGTAAACCCCCTCCAAAATCGTGATTCAATATATCTTCTGGATACCCGGCTTTCAATTCGGGTTCCGATGAACCAACCCTTGCTAAACCAGCTACAACAGTGTCTTCAGTGAACACACCTTTAGATTGCTCTTCCTCCATGTGAATCAATGCTTTCATTCCTTCATTTACCGTCATGAATGTTTTCTCTTTTCCATTGATGTCCAACAGTATCAGAGTATGTAAACCTAGTTCTTTATTATATATAATACCGTCATACGGACTTTCTGGGTAACTTTCTTTACCTTCAAAAAATGGCAGGGTGATCGTCTTTCCGAATTTGTAGTGCTGAACACCCAATATCGAGGGGGCTGCAGAAAAGATGGATGAAGAATGAACAACTTTAGTATGAACTCCCTTCTCTTCAGCTCTTAATCTAAGATCTACGTGGGTTGTTGCTGCCATCGGGTCTCCAGCTGTCAAAAATACAACGGTTTTATCCTGAGCATCCCGAATCGGTAGTGCTTCTTGTTCTACACCTTCACGGTCCAAAATTTGTATCTCGACATCCAACTCATCCTGGATTTTATCGAAATCAGTACCGACCAGATGACTAGTATAAAATTCTGAATACGCAATATCAGCATCTTTAACGATCTCTTTACCCTTGACGCTTATGTCCTTTTCGTCGTACAGTCCTAAACCGATGAATATTAATTCTCCCATACGTTTAACCTCTCTAATATGCTGTGTTTGAAAGTTCCTAAGAGTGAAGGAGAAAAGGTTAGAAATAAGCTTTTGGAAGAAAATATATTAGAGAAAAGGGGTAAAATCAGTTCTGATGATGATTATCTGTTCATACCTATCAAAGAAGTTCCAAAAGAAAACTTAGATTACGAAGTCGTTGAAAGGGAAGTTGAGTATAGGGAAAACAAATCTAGAGATTATAGGGGCATAGTCAAAATACCATCTGACCTAGAAGAATTCCTTCCCACGAGCTTCGATATTATAGGTGACATAGCCATAATCAAGATCCCAGAAGAATTAGAAGATTATAAAAATGACATAGGTCGGGCTATACTCGAAGTTCAACCGAATGTAGTGACTATTATGCAGGATAAAGGAGTCTCAGGAGAGTTCAGGATTAGGCAAGTTCAAACCATTGCAGGCGTTGATAAAAGACTTACGATCCATAAGGAATACGGTGCTGAATTCGAGATCGATGTAGCAAATGCTTATTTCTCCCCTAGATTGGCCACTGAGCGATGGAAAATTGTTAACATAACCAACCCTAATGAAAAAGTTCTTGACATGTTTGCAGGAGTAGGGCCTTACAGTATCCTCATAGCGAAGAATGTAGATGTAGAACGAATATACAGCATCGATATCAACCCTAAAGCTGTTTCATTACTCAAGAAAAACGTGAAAAGAAATAATGTGGAAGATCTAGTAGAGATCCATGAAGGCGATGCAAGAGAATTAGCCCAGAAGTTCAAGGTTGATAGGATCATCATGAATCTACCTCATTCTTCTTTTGAATTCTTAGATTCGGCTTTGAAAGCAGCTGGAGATATATGTATGATCCATTACTATGAGATCATTGAAAATACAGAATCCGATAAAAGGATAAAAAAAATAAAACAAAAGGTCCGTGAATGTGGATACACACCCAATATCAAAAAGATAAGAGATGTTAGGAGCTATTCAGCATATATGGAACACAAAGCTTTAGATATAGAGGTTAAAAAATCATAAACTACCTTCTTCTGCAGCAACTAGGATCGTTTTACCTCTTATTTCGATGACTTTACCACTTGTCTTTTTCTCTAACATATCTACAACTTTTTCAATATCTTGAATAGGATTATTCCTTAGGATTTTGATCTTGATCAATTCTTTATCCTCTAGATGTCTTTCGATCTCTTCAATCATGTTTTCATCGATCCCCTTTTTACCTATCCTTACTAACGGTTCAAGAGATTGGCCTTTAATTTTAGCTTTTTTTCTATCCATCTTTGTCCACATCTTTTTTACTGATAACGTACCTGTTTATAGTTTTGCATTTTAAACATTTTGTGACGACTCTTCCCTTATTTATTCTTACATAACACGTCTTTCCAGGGAACAGATAAGAATAACAATTTTTACATATTCTACGCCTATATTCAGATGGAAGACTTATGTTATATTTCATACCGATCTTTCGAGCTAGTGTAACATATCTATCCGCAAGATCGATAT
>JBNJDY010000085.1:0-5434 GCA_051745305.1 Thermoplasmatota archaeon | reverse complement strand
TCTGCACCTGGCAGCATCATATACAAGGTGGCTGCCAACACCACAGTTATCGCGACCATCAAAATGGTAGCGATGACCGGCGAAACCGCCTCTTCGTTTTTCAAAATATTGCGTCTTTTCATATGTTAGGTCCTCCTGTAGGCGTATGCCTACGTCTGTATGAATTATCATGTCCATTATTTATAACTTTTGTAGGCCTAACAAAATAAAAAAGAAATATGTTTAACTGGAGACTTCGATGATATCGTCGCAGACCATAGCCAGGATGTTGTCGATGTCTTCGGATTCCTGCTCAGCAACCGATAGAATGATGGTGTAGCAGTCGGAGGATCGTAGACTTGATATCAATATGTGTAAAAATTCTGCCAGTATCTTGTTATCGTTGTGGATAGCTAGTGAATTTATAGAATCTAAAACCACTGTGTTGGACTCTGACGGATTTTTCTTCAATAGGTACTCGATCTTCAACATTATGTTTTCGAGCATGGTCGGACTTTCGACGAAAGTAACACCCACGGACTTGCCGGCGGCTCCCATGGTCATATAGGATACTGCATCTACAAAATTTATAGGATCCATTGATATCTCCATGGCGTTCAATAACTCCAGTATCGAGTTGGCTGGGATCGTAGAAGTTTCGTATATCACCCGCATATCTTTACCTTTTATGAAATCGTCAGTTATGGTAGTGATCACATCGAAGTACGATTCGATATCGAATTTCAATGCTATCGCAGAACCAGGTTCTAAAGTTTCCAATTTGTTTAGGAGGTTATCAACTTCTATCATATCTATCATTCTTCCAAACCTCCACCTTTAAGAAGAGGTACAAGTAATACCCCGACAGAAGTCAAGTCCAAAACATATTTTGCCCTGGAGTGATCCGTACCCCTCATCTTAACGACCTGAAGGGTCCTCAGCAGATCTCCGTGTCTTTCCAGATTCCCCATCATTATTATCCCGTCTGCGATAGCTTCCTCGACACCGTAAAGAGAATATCTGGGTTCCTCCGGTGATATCTCAGATACAAGTAAAGAGGTGCATCCGTGAGATGATAAATTCTTCATCAACTGAAGTATGAAATCTCTGATCTTCTCTTCGGTCTTGAGCTGAAAACATACGTTTGTCACGGAATCCAACACCAATCTTTTAACGTCGTTTTTAACGACATATTCTTCGATCCTCTCGATGATCTCGTTCATCTCTTCGTAGGAAAATTCACTTTTATTCAATATACCGAGTTCGTTGTAGATGTCTGGCATATCTACAAACATCAGCTTGCCTTCATCTATCAATGAATCTTCAAAGAACTCGTACGGAACAACGTTATTCAACATCTTGATGGATGATTCTGTAACGGAGATGAATAAACAGTTTTCATCGTCCAATGCCCCATGTACTAAAAATTCAAGGCTCATAGTGGTTTTACCGGTACCACAGCTTCCGGTTATCAAAACCGCGTTGCCCCTCGGTATCCCGCCGTTCAAAATAGTGTCCAATCCGTCGATACCAGTAACACATCTTGCCCTTTTTCTATCAGGAGTGATAGTGAGTTTTTCTTCCGCCATATTAGACCACGATTCTTATGAGGTATTGTGTATATTTATTTTAATCTTTTGCGCAGGAACTATGTTGATATTAACAAATATTTTATATCCATCGTTGAATTTACACCACACGAGAAGGTTATCATCATGAAATATTTCGGCTCATCGGGTATTCGTGGAGTTGTCAACGAAGAAATAACTCCCGAGTTGGCACTAAAAGTAGGTATAGCACTGGGAAGTCAATTCAAAAAAATTATCGTAGCCAGGGATCCAAGGGTCCACGGTGAGATGGTGGAATCCGCCCTTATAAGCGGCATGCTTTCAAGAGGGAGTTCCGTCACAAAAGCAGGGATGATCCCCACACCCACACTTGGATTCTCGACAAAACATTTCGACTGTGGAGTGATCATAACCGCTTCACACAACACCGCCGAATACAACGGCATCAAACTCTGTAATCCCAATGGTCGTGCCTTCGATACTGAACAGATGGAACTTATCGAAGAACTCATCGATTCTAGTCCTGAACCGGTGTCGTGGGATCAAGTGGGTAAAGTACAAGAATTTAAAGACGCTGTAAAGGTTCACAAACAAAAGATCTTAGAAAAGTTCGGTACGGACAACGATATAAAAGTCGTCATAGACTGTGCCAACGGAGCGGGATGTGCCATAACACCCTTCTTACTAAGAGAGATGGGGTGTGACGTAGTCGCCATGAACTCGAATCCAGATGGGAGGTTCCCGGCTCACGACCCGGAACCAATCCAGGAGAACTTGGAAGACCTGGGTAAGATGGTGATCAAAACCAACGCTGATCTAGGACTTGCTCATGACGGAGACGCAGATCGGTTGGTGGCCTTCGATAACGAAGGTAATTACTTGGGTGGTGACCAACTTTTAGCCCTTTTCGCATCAAGATTCAAAAAGAAGGTGGCCGTACCAGTAAATTCATCCATGATCATCGAAGAGTTGGTAGAAGAAGTCATCAGAACAAAGGTAGGGGACGTGTTCGTTGCCGAAAAGATGGAACAAAATAACGCTCAATTTGGTGGTGAACCTTCCGGAACGTGGATATTCCCTAAGATCAGTTATGCTCCGGACGCCATATACGCAGCAGCGTTCTTAGTAGATCTAGCACAAAAGATCGATATAGCTGAAGAGGTAAAGAACCTGCCAAGTTATCCAAGAATAAAGGAGGGATTTAAGGTGAGAGAAAAAGGATCTATCATGAAGGAACTTATAACTAGATGTAAAAACGAATTCGAAGAAGAGAGACTCAATTTCGCCGACGGGATACGTATCAGTTTTGAGAAAGGTTGGACTCTCATCCGTGCATCTGGTACCGAACCTAAGATCAGGATAACCACCGAGGCGGAAAACGATGAATATTTAAAAAACATTTACGAAGATGCAAAGAAAATGCTCAAGGAGGTGATGTAGATGAAGGCTTTCGTATTAGCTGCGGGTAAAGGAACGCGTATGCGTCCACTGACCGTAAACACTCCGAAACCACTGCTCCCGGTAGCTGGTAAACCTATCTTACAGCATAATATCGATAATTTAAAAGATATGGTCGATGAAGTCATAATCCTCACAGGATGGAACGGCAAAAGGATAAAAGAAACAATAAAAGATGATGGTATCGAGATTACCTATGCTAAACAGGAACAACTGCTGGGAACCGCCGATGCAGTATCGATAGCTGAAGATTTTATAGATGACGATTTTATATGTCTAAATGGGGATGTCATAGTTTTCAAACAGGTACTGGAAGAGTTCGTAGATTACTTCAAAAGCGTTGACTGCTCTGTACTCGGGATGGTCGAAGTCGACAATCCTCAAAGTTACGGTGTAATCAAAAGGGATGGAGAACATATCATAGATATAATCGAAAAGCCAGAAAGACCTCCATCACAGCTCATAAACGCCGGAGTTTACGGTTTCAAACCGGAAATCTTCAAAGCTATCAAAAACACAAAAAAATCACCCCGTGGAGAGTTCGAGATAACCGATTCCCTTAAGATCCTCATGGAGCAAGATAAACTGAAAGGTTTCGAGTTAGAGAAAAATTCATGGAACGAACTTTCCAGACCATGGGAACTTCTCTCGGTCAACAAGAACATTCTAAAAAATGTGAACATTAAAGAGAAAAGAGAAGGGAAGATCGAGGATGGAGTGCATCTAGAGGGATGGGTATCCGTGGAGGAAGGCGCTGTCATCAAAAGAGGTTCCTACATACAAGGACCCGTTCATATCGGTAAAAATTCCGATATAGGTCCGAATTGCCTCATAAGACCGTGTACTCACATCGGAGACGACTGTAAAGTAGGCAGTGCTGTCGAAGTTAAGAACACGATAATAATGGATGGAAGTAAGATCCCGCATCACAGCTACGTCGGTGACAGTGTCATCGGGAGGAACTGTAACTTCGGTTCTGGAACTAAAGTCGCCAACCTAAGGTTAGATGAAAAGAATATAGTCGTCACCCATAGAGGAGAACGTATCAAAACTGGTAGGAGAAAATTAGGAGTGGTAATGGGGGACAACGTAAAAACAGGTATCAACAGCATGATCAATACCGGAACCATAATCGGTAATGATGCACTGATAGGTCCCGGCGCATTGGCAGATGGTGAGATCGGGGAGGGCAGTAGAATAAAATGAAGATCGTCCAACTCAGTCCCTACTTTTACCCTCATCTAGGAGGAGTCGAATCCCACGTTCTGGAACTGTCCAAACATCTTCAGAAGAGGGGTCATGAAATATTGGTCATAACAACAAAATTAGAAGGGACTGAGAGCAGGAGTGTCGTGGAGGGGGTCACCGTAAAAAGGATCGAACCGATCTCGATCTTGTTTTCAACTCCGATAGTACCCAATGTAAGGCATATACTCAGAGACATGTATTACGATATACTTCACAGCCATCTACCACCACCCCTCATGACATTTTTCGGGCTATGGGGTATCAGGAATCGAGATATCCCGTCAGTTTTAACATATCACTGTGACCTTGAGATACCACATCCCTTCGGTCCACTGATGGTCAATCTGTACCAGAGAACTATGGGAACATATTCGGTCAGTAAAGCTGACAAGATCATCACCACAACATCTACATACGGTGCAACTTCAAGATCAGTATGGTACAGAGATGCTGAAATCATCCCCAACGCCGTTGACCCTGAGAGATTTCATCCAAGAAACAGTGGTAAAAAGATCCGTGAAAGGCACGACATAGATCCGGATCATAAAGTGGTCATGTACGTTGGAAGGTTGGTTTATCATAAGGGACTGGAATATCTTGTGAGGTCGGCTAAATATCTTGATGATGACACGAAGTACCTTATAGTGGGTACTGGTGATTTTCAACCCGAGTTAGAGAGGATCGTCAAAGATGAAGAACTAGAGGATAAAGTGATATTCTCCGGTAGAGTGTCAAACGAAGATTTACCCTACTACTACGGCGCAACCGACGTTTTTGTATTACCGTCCGTATCACGTCTAGAAGCCTTCGGTATCGTAACTTTGGAAGCTATGGCATCTGAAGTACCCGTCGTTGTTTCGGATATTCCAGGAGTTAGAGAAGTTATCACAGAGGGAAGGAATGGTTTAGTCGCCGAGCCCATGAACCCCAAGGATATCGCCGGTAAAATTAGGCTCATTTTAGAAAATCCAGATGTTGCAAAACGGATGGGAAAAAAAGGTAGAGAAAGAGTCCTAGATAACTTCACATGGGAAATCGTTGCAGAAAACATCGAAAAGGTCTACGAGGAACTGCTGGGAGACAAGTTAATCTAAGACTTCCAACTCGATTTCGTTTCCATCGTAGTCGTAAGCCTGCCATGAATCCATGTCATATGGAAATCCAGCGATGATATGGACTCG
>JBNJDY010000084.1:0-5559 GCA_051745305.1 Thermoplasmatota archaeon | reverse complement strand
CTTTCTTATCATGAGGTAATCCATCATGACCTAATAGATCAAATCCTTTGATGTTAGCCATTATAAAATCATAATCTTTGATATTAGACTTTATACCTTCCATTATGGCTTCAATGTCCGTATCTAATCCCCCTGTGGCACCTTCGATATCGATTACGTCCATCCCGGCCAATCTACATACACCCTTTACCAAAGGAATACCGGCAATAGCTGCTCCTTTGACACCTTTGTTCTCGGAAAGTGGCTTCATCTCTGGCACAGCACCAGAACCTCTAGGAAGTATTATATTAGCTGGAGGTTTTCCCGAACTTATTCTCTCTTTATTAATGGGATGATCTGAAAGGATTTCGAAAGTTTTCTTTGTAAATTCATTGATGATCTCAGCTGTTTTGTTATTTTCTTTATTATCAACAATCGGTTCAGCTTTGTGATAGCATCCACCTATTTCATGAGGATCTACATCTGTAACTTCAGCTCCTAATCCCTGACCTTTTAAGATCAAAACACCTCTGTGTTCAACAGCTTCTTGAAAATGAAAATCTACTTCCAAATCAATATTGTTCACTGCTTCTGCAAGTTTCTGAGTTCCTTCTTTGATCCTACCAGCTCTTCTATCGGTTAACTTTCCATCTTCAATAGTTCCAAAATTACATCTAAAGGCTACCTGCCCTGGTTTAACTTCTAGACCTATACCTGCTGCTTCAAAAGGACCTCTACCAGTGTAAACCTCATATGGATCATATCCCAATAGTGCGAGATGGCCAGTATCACTACCTGGTATAACTCCAGGTGCTATTGTATCCATTATCCCGTTGACACCTTCTTCTGCGAATTGATCCAAATTTGGAGTTTTAGCTTTCTCTAGAGGTGTTTTTCCGTCTAGTTCTTTGACAGGTCTATCCCCGATTCCATCCAATATCAACATCAAAATTTTATCAGCCATATTATCGCTCCTGCTATTAATATAGATACTGAAACTGCTATAAGATTCACGGTAGATTTTCCGATCAGTCCTTTCCTTTCGAAAACAGCACCAAGGATACTGTCTATCTGGCAGCTCATAAATCCTATAAATATACCAAATATGATCAGTGAAGTATCGATAAACATCCCTTCTAAGATATAAAAAACCACAAAAGATATCCCAAAAGTGTATGCTGCACCTATAAAAGCCCACATCTCCCCGTATAGGGATACACCACCGTTAATCCCTGGTTTAACTCGTTTTAGGTTCGTTATCAAATAGGTTTTATCTGAAAGGATACCCATTTCAGAAGCTAAAGTGTCTGAAGCTGCACAAGCTACTGATGTGATAAATAAAAATACCACGATCTTGTATGGGAACACACTGAAACTGACTGGATTCAAAGAATTACCAGGATTATGAAATACCGCTAGTAATGTAGGTACTATTCCATTCGCTAATACATTGACCACACCTCTCTCCCCTTTCTTACCTTCTTGAAATCCGTGTTCTTTTTTATAATTAAATTTGTACCTAGTTGCTAAAAAAGCACTAGCTAAAAAGATAAGGAGTAATAGTATCCATTCAATACCACCAAAAATTCCTATGATGATCCCCATTACAAATGCTGTAGAAGAGCCTCCTGCATCCAGCATCCCTCTATGGTAAGTAACAGATGCAAGTACGACACAAATTAAGATAATCATCAGCAATTCTAGAATCATCTGAACTTTGAAAAGTAGGAGAGAATATAAATTTTATGCCATGTATTACCACATATGAAAGATGCGGAAAGGGCTTCCAAAACGTTCGATAAGATTGCAGAACATTTTGATAAAACCAGGAACCGACCTTGGGATGTAGTGGTGGAATTTTTAGATGAAAGGTCTGGTTTATTATTAGATCTTGGATGTGGTAATGGCAGACATACGAAAGTTGCCTCAAAGTCCGGTCTTTCCGTTGTAGGACTCGATGCTTCCCACAGGTTACTAAAAATTGCAAGGGATAAGTCGGATAAGGGGGTAGATATGATCAGAGGTGGTTTTAAAAGCTTACCATTTAAAAATGGATGCTTTGACCACGTTATCTTCATCGCTAGTTTACATCATTTACGGGCGGGAAGAGTAGATGCACTTCGTGAAGTGAAAAGGGTGATGAAACAGGGAGGCGGGATGCTTGTTTCCTCCTGGGCTAGAGAGTTAGATAGATGGGATATAGGGGAAGAAGAGAGAGATATAATAGTTCCATGGCATAGAGAAGACGGTGAAGTCGTATCTAGGTTCTATCATCTGTATATGTTACCAGAATTGAAAGAAGATGTTATCAAGAGCGGTTTGAAAGTTATAGATGCGTTTCGAGATAGGGGTAATAATTACGTGAAAGCGGTGAAAAAATAACCATTATATCGGTCAGAATAGTTTCGATCACCTTCAATTGATGAAAAGTTTAAATATCTATAGTCACTAACTAAATAAATCTAAAGGTGAAAATATGCCAGGTTACAAACATCCTTGTCGCTACTGTGACGAATTAATACCACCTAATTCAAATGTTTGTCCAGTATGTGGTAAGGTCAATCCATTAGGACGTTTAAGATGTCCTAAGTGTAGAAATCCTATAAAGGAAGGTTGGGTAAAATGTAGTAATTGTGGACTATCCTTAGAAACTGTTTGTCCATCATGTGGAAAGACAACTTTCTTTGGAGACTACTGTGAGCATTGTGATGCTCGTCTAGTGGTTGTTTGTCCACACTGTGATAAGGAACAACCACCGATCGGAGAGAAATGTATAGAATGTGAAAAATCATTAAAAAATGAAAGAGATGGTTAAAATGGCAGAAGGAGAATTGATTAGCTTTACCGATAATTATAAGGATAAAAGCAAGGAAGCAGGGTTTCAGTTCGTTTTTTACTGTGACATCTGCAAAGAGGGCTACAAAACCAGATTTATGGAATCGAAGACCCACAAAAAAGGCAAATTGATCAGCGGGATCGGAAAAGTTGCCAGCGCTGTCGGCAGCGTGACCGGGAATTACAGGGCAGGATATGGCGCTAGAAGAGCGAGTAGCGCGGCTGGCGACCAATTTTCCGGTATGAGTGCGAAATGGCACAAGGAACACGAAACTGCATTTGAAAAGGCCCAGAATGAGACAAAAGGTCATTTTGAACGGTGTCCACGTTGCACAAAATGGGTATGTGAAAACTGTTGGAATGAGAAAGAGGGGTTATGTACAGATTGTGCACCAAGAGTAAGTAGCGAAGTAGCAGCTGCAAAGGCAGAAAAGGCTGTGAAAGACATAAAAGATAAAGCATCGCAAAAACAAGTATTTCACGGAGAGATCGAAAGCAAACAGACTACATGCCCCAAGTGCGGTAAACCGGCTGGAGAAGGGAAGTTTTGCAACAATTGTGGAGCACCCCTTGGATTAATCGAATGCCCGAAATGTGGTGCGAAAAGTCAACCTGGAACTAGATTCTGTGGTGAGTGCGGAGAAAAACTCTAGTTAATTAAAACTTAGTCCTTCTACGCATATTTAGCATCGGATAAAAAGAAGATTAAGGATATCTCATATTACCATCAGTAGATTCATTATCTTCTGCATGTTAATCGAAACGATGGTGATAAGGGGAGAATAGATAATATGAATAAAGAAAATATCGTCATGGAATGTTCTGTAAGTTATTCCTTGAGTGATGAATCAGGTAAAACAATTGCGAACGGAGAAGCTGAAGTCAGGCTAGAAGAAGAAAATATATCGATCCTACCAAAGTTTGGCGAATCATTGTTTTTCTCATTAAGAGATATACTTGAAGTTTCAAAAAAGGACTATAAAATATTTCTCACTTTGACTTCAAAAGAAAAGCTCACAATTTTTAATCTTGGCTACAAGTATGAGGATTTTCTCCGTGTTCTTATGCGTTTGCGCAATGAGATCCTCCTCGAAGATATGCTGATCCATGAAACGCTCAAGAAATCGGGAGTGAAGGGCAATTTTGTCCATTTGGACGAAGATGGTAAAGAATTGAAAAAAGGAAAGTGTGAACTGCGTTTATATGAAACCGCAATCGTAGTTATCCCAGAAAAAGGAGAGATCGAAAGAATATTTTATAGCGATATCTCAAAGATCCAGGATGAAGATTATTCTCTAACTTTAACTTCGGAACTTGGAGGGAGATTTGTTTTCTCTAGTATAGGCAGACAATATGATCCGTTCAAGAAAAGTCTCTCCGATGCGATGAATGAACTTTCCCTCAAAGTTCAATCCACACTTAAAGAACTATTACCCTCTACGGGTCCCAGTATGATCAGAAGAGCTTCTAAGATCATGAAAGAAGGCAAAGTGGCGAAAAGGAGTGAGTTAGAAGCGATATCCCCAGATCTATGGAAAGAATTAGAGAAGAAGGTAGAAGCTACAGAGGTAAAAGAAGAATATAACTTTTTAAAGTTTATAGCTCAAAGGAAGAAGATGTGTATCGGATTGAAGCGCGGACTCATGGGAGAACTAACGGGAGAATACATATGGTTTTTGATCCCTATTTACAGTACCGATTCAGATGAGCCTGGGAATGCTGTTGTGATGGAGGCGATTTCTAGTGAAGGAGGGGGAAAGGCAACTTACTTCTTTAGGATAGTAAGTAGAGTGAACTATCCCAATTATGATAACATAGAGGAACTGCACGAAGAAGTGGATGATTTGATCAAAAAGATAAACCACTGTATGCGTGCAATAAACTTCAGAAGGGAGCCGATTTACCTGCCGGATGAAAAGCTGGATGAACCACGTTATAAAAAATATAGATTTGCCATCGCTAAGATCCCAGAACTTAAGGAACTGCGCCGACTTTTCATCGGTAGGATAATCCATACATCGGATGAACAGTGGAAGAAGGACGCGATGGACTTATTGAAGTTCAATGTAAGTACACACGATGACGGTGCTAAATGGAATAAAGGTAGAAATTAACATCAACCATGATGTAAACTATGATTTTTTGAAATGCCTTACTGATATCGGAGGATTTTTACAGTATCACTTTTAAACTAGTTGAATATTGTTGTTGAGTGTTTTATTTGAAGAAATACAACGAAAAACATTAAAAACTTATATACCATGAAAGATTAGAAGGTTTGCCAGGTCTAACCGGGACGTTCGGCGTGTCCTTATACACCGAAAACGTCGATACGCGGGGGTGACCGCTGAGGGCGGCGTAATCACCCCGCCGGTGAACCAGGTTCTGACTATGAGATCTCGTCCTACGGGATCAGAGGTGATATGAAGGTCAACCGGAGGGTTGGTCCTCCATATCTTTTTCATGGATAGTGGGCCAGGCCCGGAAGGGAGCAGTCCTACCATGGACTACTGATGCTCGGAGGATAGCGGGGTCGAGAAAGAACCTGGGTATCTCGCCGGCGTGGTGAGCGCCCACCTCGGTGATCTGGCACTTAATTTTCATTTGTATTTTGTGCACAAGTATATTCCAAATAATGTGATAGCGGCACCTATCAATGTTATATATGGCGGTATTTCATTCAATATAAAGAATGCAAGTATAGATGCTCCAACAGGTTCACCTAACAAACTAACTGATACCACT
>JBNJDY010000083.1:0-5577 GCA_051745305.1 Thermoplasmatota archaeon | reverse complement strand
CAAAATCGAGAATGAACTGATTTGCTAAAAAACTTGCTAGATCAGATTTAAGCGCCCTGTATCCCCAACCTCAAAGGATGGGGAATTAGGGCTTAAACGTGACTATTAATTTAAAATACAAAAAAAACTAAAAACTTGACAGGCTCGTCGAAAAAGGCGATTTAATCTATTTCAAACATCAATTATAATACCAACTTTATTTATTATGTCACGATAATATAACATTTAAACTTAAAAAACTACAATTATAAGTTAAAAAAAATCAAATTAAAAAGGGTTTTAGGTAAAGGAGTTTTATTTGATGAACTTTTCTTTTTGATATTCAATTTGTCCAGCAAAGTGACATTTTGCACCGTGTCCATCGTCATATGGGAATTTCTCAGGAGGTTTTTTGTTTTTACAAACCTTCTTAGCGTAAGGGCATCTAGGATGGAATCTACATCCACTTGGTATATTAGTACCAGATGGTACTTCACCTTTGATGGGGATTTCTTTAACTCTACCCACTCTTTCAGGTTTAGGTTCTGGAACGGCAGTTACCAAGGCTTGTGTATATGGATGTAATGGAGTATCTAACACATCACCGACTTCTCCTTTTTCTACTAGGTCTCCCAGATACATTACACCGATTTCATCCGAAAAGAATCTAGTCGTACTGATATCATGTGTAATGTATAAATATGTCAGATCTTCCTCATCGATAAGATCTTTCATTAGGTTCAAAATCTCTGCTCTCACTGAAACATCAAGCATCGAAACAGGTTCGTCTGCCACAATAAAATCAGGCTTTAATATGAGTGCTCTAGCTATGGCAACTCTCTGTTTCTGTCCACCAGAAATCATGTGTGGATACCTGTCTATAAATTCCTCTGGAGGTACTAATCTAACCTCTTCCAGAGCTCTTTTTACAATTTCTCGTCTCTCTTCAATACTTCCTCCGATATCATGTATCAACATCGGCTCCTGAAGGATATCAAAAACCTTAAACCTAGGATCTAATGAAGAGAAAGGATCCTGATAGATCATCTGTGTTACTCTTCTATAAGCCTTGATTTTGGCTGTATCCTTTATTGAGCTGATGTCCTTGCCTTCCATTATAATCGTCCCATCGGTGACTTCAAGAAGTTTCATTATCAGTTTTCCAACTGTAGTCTTACCACATCCTGATTCACCTACAAGTGCAAAAGATTTCTTTTTATGAATTTCAAAATCGATCCCGTCAACCGCTTTTACAATCAACCTATTTTTACGATAAAGCATGCTTAAGAACGATTGGGTTATCTCAAAGTGTTTAGTCAAATTTTTCGCTTTAAGTATAGTTTCTGGCATTGTTTAATCCTCCGGGAATAAATGACATCTAACTTTAACTCCATCTACATCTCTAACCGCTGGTACCTCTTCTTTACACTTATCGAATGCTTTGTGACACCTAGGATGGAATCTACATCCACTTGGAGGTCTAATAAGATCAGGTGGTGCACCGGGTATGTATTCAAGCCTATCTATATCTTTATGTAGTGTAGGTATTGCAGCCAAGAGTTTCTCAGTATACGGATGTTTTGGATCATGATAGATATCCACGGCACTTCCTATCTCTACTATCCATCCTGCATACATGATGCAGAGTTTATCTGATACCTCAGCTAGTATGCTTAAATCGTGTGTTATAAATATAGTAGAATTATCCAACTCTTTCTTAAGTCTTTTTAGATCGTTCATTATACGAGCTTCAACAACAACATCCAAAGCAGTTGTAGGCTCATCTAATATCACTACATCGGGTTCCATCAATAAAGCTGTGGCAATTATCACTCTTTGTTTTTGACCACCACTAAGCTCATGAGGATATCTATCAAAAAGCTCCGCATCAAGGTCGACCAAGTCTAGATATTCAAGACAAATATTTTTTGCCTCTTTACCTTCAATGCCCTCATGATATTTTAATGGTTCTTTCATCTGTTGACCTACAGTATAAACAGGGGTAAGTATATCCATTGCCCCCTGAAATACCATAGATATCTTGTTCCATCTGATATTCTTCCTAGCTTGCTTTTCAGTTAACTTAGTAACCTCAATCCCATCTAGGTCTATACTTCCATTCACTATTTTACCAGGAGGTTGTACTAGTTTTAATAAAGAGAACGCCAAAGTGCTTTTTCCACAACCACTTTCTCCGGCAATGCCTAGCGACTCTCCTTTTTTAAGGTCAAAACTTACATCACTCAAGCCCTGTACGTCTCCTTTGCTCGTCAAATAATGTGTTGATAAGTTCTTTACATCTAAGATCGTTTCCTTACTCATTTAAATTACCTCTGTTTCATCTTTGGATTTACAATTCGTTCTATAGCCATTCCTGATGCGATGAAACCAAACCCAAGCAATGTGATTCCTATACCTGGTAAAAGGACCCACCACCATAAACCTCTGATTGTGGCACCTCCTCCATTGGCCTGGCTTAGCAATTTGCCCCATGTTACAAGATTTGGATCTCCAAGCCCTAGTACACTAAGACTTGCCTCTGTAATCACAACAATGGGGACCAAAAGAGCTCCTTCTGCCATTGAGTATGGTAAAATCTGTGGAATCATGTGTGTAGTAATTATTCTACCGGAACCAGCTCCTAAAGCCTGTGAAGCCTCTACATAGGTAGCTTGTCTTATCTGAAGTCCACGTGCTCTAATTGTTTTAGCAATCCCTCTCCAATAGAGTATTGACATCAAAAATACCATTACCCAAAATGATTGTCTCCATATAAACATCATTATAATCAATATTGGTAGAATGGGGATTCCTATAACTATCTCATTAATCCTCTGCATGAATTCATCTTTCCATCCACCAAGATATGCACTAGTCATACCGAATAGTGTACCTAAAGCTATCGTTGTACCACCGATTATGGCTCCAAGTAAAAGAGCGTATCTAGCACCCCATACCCAGCCTGCTCCTATATCGCGTCCTCTGTTATCCGTTCCCATCGTACCATACATAGATCCCATAATTACCAATCTACCAGAATTTTCACCAAAGTTGAATTCTACATCCTCACTTACAAAAGATATCTTAAAAATGTATTCTCCATTCAAAGGATTTGGTTTCGGAGATAGTAAATCAGAATCAGCTTTTCCAAAAAGTGTACGAGCATAATTCACTCTTTCTCGACGTATTTCTGGGACGATGTAAACGATTAATTCATCTTCTTCTTCTTCGATCCTATATGAGTCAGTACCAGCTCTTATGAACCAGTTCCCTTCATCTTCAGACATGACAAGATAAGGATACACTTCTATACTGTCTTCAGTTAAAACCATTCTGTATTCTGTTTCATCGTCATCTAAAATCCACCAGACTTGAGAATCCTCATCATCTTGTTCAAGATTACCAACGGGTTCAAGAATTTCTATTGTTCCTTGAGAAACTAACAATTTATATTCTAAATCGTCAATCACCAATTCCTCTGTTGAATTATCATATTCCATATCGGCTATCCAAAAAGTATCATCTTCTCCAAGTTCACCGTACAATTCATGAGAGGTTTCTGCAAAAAATGTAGCATTTTCGCTTAAATCAAGTCCCGAAGCTTGTTTAAATTCCTCAGGTACTAATTCGTCATTGACTATATAGTCTTCGTATTCAGATGCGCTCATCTCAGCAACAGAATCATAAAATTCGATTCCTTCATCTTCTAGAGTTCTTCTCATCTCATCTGTAAAGCGCCCTTCTTGTATATGTTCTTCATATTCATTTCGATCGAGGTCAAACAACTTTTGTTCAATCTCGATATCTTCTTCAGCAAATCTATCTATTACATCTTGAGTTGGCGCACCTCCATCTTCAAAGGAATCTAAGTACTCTTTATCCATATCAAAAATATGTTCTCCGGTAACATCTAGGCTGTCTGCCCAGTTGTATATTTTTTCTCTGTTCCTTCCTACCATTGAAACTCTTCGCTCGATTTGACTTGAGTCTTGATCCACATTTTCGTCTACGAACCTAATTTCTTCACCATCTGGTCTAATACATTCAACTTGTAGAGATCGAGCATCAGAAGTATTATCAAATGTTGCATCTAAATATAAAGCCAAGTTAGTAGGTGGTTCATCATTATTGTATGTATAATTATAATATACAACATTCTCCTCAAAACGACCAAGTGGTTGCTCTATATGACTATCTGGCTCATTCATTTGAGTTTGCGGGGTTAATTCATCAGATGTTAAATAATTCCACCAAGTAGGAGGAACACCTTTCGGATGATCCCTCCATTTATCAGTATTCTCCCAATTACCAGTAATACCAGGGGCTAGGATTGGTGCAAATATTCCTACAAGCAAAAGGAAAACAATTATTCCCAATCCAACCATTCCTACTTTCTGACCTTTAAATTCATTTAACAATTCCTTTACTTTTTCTCGGATATCTTCCCATCTAATTGCCATATTCATACACCTTTTAGTTTACACCGATTTTTGTGCTCCAACTTCTACCCGTGGATCAAGCAATCCATAAACCATGTCTGCTATCACATAACCAAATACATACATAAAGGTCGTTATGAAGGTTAATCCTAAAACCACAGGTACATCTCTCTGCTCGAATACCGCTTGATAATATAATCTACCCATACCAGGCCAACCAAATATTATTTCCGTGATCATAGCTCCACCAATCGACATTAAGAAAGTCAATATAGCAGTCGTGACTATAGGTGGGGCTGCAGTTTTTAATGTATGACCATAAATGACCTTTCTTTCAGGGACGCCTTTTGCCCTTGCTGCCATGATGTAATCATCTTGTAATACATCAGTTACAATGTTTCTAGTAGCCCAAGCTCTAGCCCCAAACAAATTAAACACTATAACCGCCGTAGGCAGAGCCATTCTATATAACACTCCTTTGTAGTATTCAAAACCAGTCTCCCTCGGGAAAGGATAGGCAGTTGCTGGGAACCACCTAAGTTCATAAGCAAAAATAAGTATAGCAATCATACCCAGCCACCACATAGGCATACTGGATGCTGTCATGCCAAATAATGAAAGTAATTTATCCATTTTAGAACCTGCAACTTGAGCAGCCTTTAGACCTACTATCAAACCAAGAGCAATATAAATTGTTGCAGATGTAGTGAACAAAAGAACTGTCCTTGGTAGGACTGCCATAATAATATCCAATACATTTTGACTTCCGCTATCTGCGGCGGTAATACTGTGTGATTCTTCAAAATTCAATAAAAATGTATTAACTGTTCTATTAACTATCCTTTCAGGCAATGGTTGGTCTAACCCATACTGGGATCTTAATTGTTCTTCTTTATTCTCCTTCCATGTAGCATACGCTGTTTCATTTAATTGTTGTATCTCCGGTGTCTGACTTTGACCTCTTATCTGTTCATTAATATGTTGTTCCAATTGCTCATCTGCAAGAGAGCTAAAAGATGCAGATATTATAAAAATAACTATAAAAAGGACTACAAGTGCGTTCAATATTCGAACACCAAAGTATTTCAATGATGCTGCCATGATTATCAGAAATTAATACCATAATTTTGGTTATAAATCTTTCGGTATTCGTAGTGAG
>JBNJDY010000082.1:0-5876 GCA_051745305.1 Thermoplasmatota archaeon | reverse complement strand
AGTTCCTCTGAAAGTGAGAAGCCATACTTTACCATCTCTTTCGCTTCTTGAGGAGTGGTAGGTTCAAGCATGGGGATGTTACCCAACAGTGAATAGTACCTGTTGTCCTGTTCATTCTGGCTGGAATGCATGGAAGGATCGCCTGCTGCGACTATGACGAGTCCTCCTCTAACCCCGGAGTACATCAAAGTCATCAATGCATCGGCTGCAACGTTCACTCCCACATGTTTCATCCATGCCATAGCACGTCTACCGGAAGCAGCAGCAGCTGCAGCAGTTTCCAAAGCCACTTTTTCATTAGCCGAGTACTCGAAGTACATCCCGTAATCTTTAGCTATCTTTTCGAAGGTATTGCCGATCTCCGAAGAGGGCGTTCCCGGGTACGTCGATCCGTGTCCGACCCCCCCTTCTAGAGCGCCTCGAACGATAGCTTCGTTACCTAAAAGTAGGATCTTTTTTCCTGGTTCATCTTCTAAAAGTTCTTTCATCTATTCACCTTTTGATCATTCTTCATCACTCATCAATTTCTCTTTCTGAAGGAGCAGTTCCCATTCTTTATCTACGTTCTTCTGGATCTTCTCGACCTCTTCTTTAGGTAGATGTCTGAACCTTCCCTGAAGTTTCAGGTATTCTTTTACGGGGACCTTCTCTTTTGGTTTCTTGTAGATATTGTATTCCCCGTTCTCTATCTCATAAAGTGGGAATACGCAACTTTCGACAGCTAACTTTGCAAGTTCTATAGTGTTTGAGGGATCAGATCTCCATCCCGTTGGACACGGTGCATAGATGTGTATGAACTTTGGTCCGGGTATCTCCTTGGCTTTCTTGATCTTCTCGATCATGAGTTCTGGATGACCGACACTTACAGTGGCTGCATATGGTATTCCATGGGCCTTGGCGATCTCCATCATGTTCTTTTTAGGCTGCTTTTTCCATTCTTTTTGACTTCCTACTGGCGTAGTTGTAGTCCATGCTCCGTATGGTGTTTCACCACTCCTCTGGATTCCGGTATTCATGTAAGCTTCGTTGTCGTACATTATCTGTATCGTATCGGTACCTCTTTCCACACAACCGGAGAACGCCTGTAAACCGATATCAGCGGTACCACCGTCACCTGCAAAGCCGACTACGGTGATATCTCTTGGATCAACGCCTTTAGCATTCAATGCGGCCCTGACTCCTGAAGACGATGCACCTGTTGTTTCGAAGGCTGTGTATAGTAACGGGATATCTAAATTTCTAGATGGATATACACCGGGTATGACCGCCCAACAGCATGCCGGGATGTTTATTATCGAATCTTTGCCCACCGCTTTGAGAACATATCTCATAGCGTGTCCTGCTCCACAACCTGGACATGCGGTGGTTCCTCTCCTCATAAGTTCCTCCTCGGGTATCTTTGCCATAATTATCGCCTCCATCTCTCCTGATTGATCTTAAGGTCGACCCATTCGATCTCCTCGTCTAGACCTTTGTCTTGCAGTGATATCGCATCTTCCATGATATTTTTCAAAATCTTAGGTGTAAGATCTCTACCACCCAACCCTACTATGTAGTCTTTGACTATCGGGTCGTGGTAACCGTAGATAGCGTCTTTGATCTCTCTTGCAGCGTCTCCTCCGTGACCGAAGGTATAGCTTCTATCGAGCACGCCGACAACGTTTACGTCCTTGATCAATTCTCTAAATTTCTCTACTGGGAACGGTCTGAAGGTTCGCAGTCTAGCAAGACCGATATTGTATCCCTCTTCTCGGAGATCATCTATAACATCTTTGGAAGTGCTTGATATAGAACCCATTGTCACGATCAACACGTCTACACCATCCGTCTTGTACTCCTCGATCAATCCACCGTGGTCTCTTCCGAAGACTTCTTCGAATTCTTTGTTAACCTCTTCAACTTTTTCGGGGACCTTCTCCATGGCCTCGAATATCTTGTATCTGAAGTCCATGTACCAGTCAGGCATACCTAATGATCCGAATCCAAGAGGTTGGTCAACATCTAACTTATAGTCTGGATCGTATGATGGTAGGAACTCATCAACTAGTTCTTGATCATAGATTTCAACCGGTTCTTTTGTATGACTTAAAATGAAAGCATCTTCAACGATCATACCAGGAAGCATTATCTCTTCGTCCTCACATATTTTGTAAGCCATTATTATGCTGTCTAGAACTTCTTGGTTGTTCTCGCAGAAGAACTGTAACTGTCCAGTTCCTTTTTGAGCTAGAGTATCGTGATGATCAGCCCAAACGCTCCATGGTGGACCCATAGCTCTGTTTACATTTGTCATGACTATAGGAAGTCTAGCTCCCGAAGCCCACATCAAAAGTTCGTGCATAAGGGCTAATCCGTGAGCGGATGTTGCCGTATAGGCTCTTGCACCGGTGTTAGAAGCAGCTATACTGGCGGCCATGGCTGAGTGTTCACTTTCGACCTTGATAAATTCAGCGTCCATATCTCCATTTGAGATTAGGTCCGCGATCTTTTCAACGACCTCGGTTTGAGGTGTGATCGGATAAGCCGCTACAACTTCAGCACGAGATAATTTTGCACCGTATGCTGATGCGTAGTTACCGGAAACGATCTTCATTTCAGACATAGTCTTCCTCCTTTTTCATTTCGATAGCATCTACGGGACATTCTTTAGCACATATCCCACATCCCTTACAGAAATCATAATCGACTTCTGCCCCATCTTCTTTGACGTGTATTGAAACGTCTGGACAGAATTTCCAACAAATTCCACATTTGATACATTTTTCTTTATCTACGATAGGTCTTAGTGTTCTCCAACTACCCGTTTTATTCATCAGGTCCGAAGGGCAGTCCGTGATAACCGTTCTAGGTAAATCTCTATGATCTTTTGGATCTACAACGATCCTGAAAACTTCGTCTTCACTCATCTTACTCACCTCTCACTTTTTCATAGGCTTCTTTAGCAGCCTTTGCATTCTCCTCTTTCTTTGCAGGGGCGTGTTCCCTTATCACTTCTACAAGTGTGTCGATATCAACTATACCGGTAGCCTTGACAACTGCTCCCAGTATGGCTGTATTGACGATGGGTGCCACTTTCGATCCTAAGCCATGTTTTACAGCTATCTCACTAGCATCAACGGTATATTGGGCATTGTCGATTCCAAGATCAACATCTTCTGGAGGTTTTCCCGTATTAAGGATTACTTTTCCGTCGGGTTTTAAACCCTCTGTCACATCCACGGAATCTAGGAGAGCCATGTCCAGCACTATTACAATGTCAGGCGTATGTATCTTAGATTTATCTCTAACTACATCTTCGTCGACCCTTGTAAAAGCAGTAACAGGTGCCCCCCTTCGTTCCACCCCATACATGGGGAATGATTGTACATCCTTTCCTTCAGCGAACGCGGCGCGGGCTAATAACTCAGAAGCTATAACCGACCCCTGTCCGCCTCTGCCGTGAAATCGTATTTCTATCATGTTTAAAAGCACCACTTTCTCTATCAGGCGGAGATATAATTACTTTTTGTATGTGTGTCGGTTTTGTGCTTGATTATAGTTGGAAAGTGGTAACTATAAGTTGCTCGATTTCTGGGAAATCTGTGGCTAAATGCACAATAATATGTCTTCAAATGATTTGAGATAATATTTTTAAAATTGTCGTACTCTTAGAATTTCTCCATCAGATATTCCCCGTTCTCCATTATCTTCTCATCGTCCAACCAGACATTACATCTAGTCAAGATCATATCCAAGTGTTCTGGACATGTCCAATCTGCGTAAGTTTCATCGGCCATGGGATCACCGAAAGCGATATGAACTCCCGGGAATTTTTCGTCCTGGAGCATGTTTCCACTCAATTCATCCAAGAATATGTTAGTTCCAAAGCCCAGTTCTCCTATAAATGGGGAGCAGTCGTGAAGGTGGATGTAGTCATGAACTTCCTTCTCTAACTCTCCGTTCTCACAGGAAACATCTATTGCTTTTGCCCTACCGTTAGTTTTTATTTTGATGGTGATAGGAGTATCTTTCAGATCCTCGTGGGAGTACTTATTCCCAAAATACTCGCCGATTACTCCATCTACGACCATTTTACCGTCCATTTCCTTTGGTGCTGTGAACACCTCACCGTCAGGTATGTTGTTCCAATGCCCTGGCTCGTGACATATACCGGCAGAGGGGACCCATTTCCATCTATCGCTGAATGAAGCGGTGATATCTGTACCTTGGTCGTTGGTAATTTTTACGGTATCTGTTTTAATCAGTTTATCATACAATTTATCAGTGAACTCTTTGATCTTTTCATAATCCACGGCCAAAGCGGATTCGATAACCTCTTCGTTTATATTGACCATATGGCCGTGTCTTCCCCCGTTCAAAACTTCCTTTATGAAGGGTCCTCTTATACTCTCTAGTTCACCTTCGTAAGAATTTGCAGTCCAGAAACCGACATCAGCTTCCTCGGCGGCTTCCCTTATAGCATCTGGAAAATGTTCTAATGGTCTTTTACCATATATATCTAGGTTGAAGAACCTCACATGTGGTGTGATCTCCAAAGCTACCTCTCTGATCTTCTTCCCGATGTTCATAGTAGGTCCATCCGATGCGATGACCACTTTTTCATTTTGTTTGAGTCCCATACATGTGACGACCGCTGTTCTGACTCCTTCTTCTAAAGACATAATCATTTTTTAGGAGAGGTTAGGTATTTAAAACATTTCGGGTACAAAACCAAAAATGTATTTAACGGAGGGTGCGATATTAACTTGTATATTATGATTTCCAGACGAGAAGCCTTAGAGATGATGGAAGAGAATATCGATACTATAAATCTTAGGAAACACTGCTTAGCAGTGGCCCATATAATGAAAGCGTTAGCTGGAGAGTTAGGTCAAGATCGAAAAAAGTGGGAGATCCTTGGTTTAGTCCATGATCTGGATTACGAGGAAACGAAAGACGATCCAGAAGAACATGCTCTAAGATCTGCTGAGATGGTGAAAGGAAAGGTACCTACAGATGTGGTAAGGGCTGTAAAATCACACAATCATCAGCACACGGGAGTAGAACCCGAAACTGATATGGAGAACGCACTTATCGCCGCCGATGCCATATCTGGCTTGGTAGTTGCCACTGCCCTGGTAATGCCCAACAGTAAACTGGAAGAGGCCCGTCCAGAATCAGTAGAGAAAAAGTTCGATGACAGTACTTTCGCCAAGAATATAGATAGGGATAGGATACTTTACTGCGAGAAGATCGACATGTCCAGACACGAATTCATCGAACTGTCTCTCGAAGCACTCCGGGAGATAGATGAAGAGTTGGGCCTATGATAATAGAGCGTCCGGAGAAAGAAGAATTCGCAGGCCTTGTAAGAGAGTACGGAGTACCCAAATTAAAGCAGAAGGAGATCCACTTCAATTTTGATTATGAAGATGATTATCCAGAATGTAAGGGTGAAGCCGTTCTAGAGATCTTGAACGAGGAAGGATTGAGGGTAGGAGTAAAACACAGAGAGGGCACTATATATGTACTTCCACAGGGTCGAGTGATGACTTCCGAACCTTTCATCGACGGAGCTAAAAGAGAAGCGCTGGAGGAGACTGGATTCGATGTTGAAATACTGACCCTCAAAGAGGTAAGAACCGTCGATATACAGTTCACAAACGAACTATTGAACCGCTGGTACTTTCTGTTTGAGTGCGTGATATCCGGTGGCAGTCCAGAACCTGAAGATAAAGATGAGATCGGATCTGTAGATTTTTTTGAAGAAGTTCCATGGAAGATGGACCTTTACTGAAAGTAAATCCTATTTTAATCCCTTCTTATTTCCTTCTTCATCTCTTCGTACTCTTCCCTTGTGATCTCTCCTCTTGCGTACCGCTCGTCCAGCAGTTTCT
>JBNJDY010000081.1:0-6054 GCA_051745305.1 Thermoplasmatota archaeon | reverse complement strand
AGCTATATACATGATATATGTTTCAAACCAGGGTATTATCGAATTTAAATGAAGAAAGAAAACATTCACTACTTGAAAAGCTAGGTTGTGAGAAAAGAGGTGTCGAGATCATGGCACCTAAGGCTGAATATAAATTAGTTTACGCTAGCGGATTAGATCCAAGAGCGGCAAATATTGTTAAGCAAGAATTCCTTGCAGCTGGTGGTGAAGTTGCAGTATCTTGGGAAGCCTTGAATATTTCAGAGAAATCCAGTGAAATAATAATGATGGGAACTCACAGCCAATACAGGAGGGTTTTAAAAAAGTTGAAGGAACAACCTTTCGATTTAAAACTTTTAGCCGAGGAAGTTCAAGAATCTATTGAAAACTTCGATGAACCTCAGCGCACTCCTTGGAGTTCTAAGAACACTGAAGTTATGGGTGTATTGAACGTAACTCCCAACAGCTTTTATGATGGAGGGGAATACGATGTAAAAGAAAAGGCTGTTGAAAGAGCAAAGACGATGATAGATCAAGGAGCAGATATCATCGATATAGGAGGAGAAAGCACTAGACCTGGAAGTGAGAGGATATCAGTCGAAGAGGAAAAAGGTAGAGTGCTGCCTGTTATAAAAAAGATATCAGATTACAGTGACGTTCCTATAAGTATAGATACATATAAACCAGATGTAGCTGAAGCAGCTATAAACGCTGGGGCAGATATCGTAAACGACGTATTTGGATTAAGAACAGAAGGCATGCCGGAAAAGATAGCAGAACTAGATGTTCCAGTTATTATCATGCACATGCAAGGTACTCCAAAAACAATGCAAAAGAACCCCACCTATGAAGATGTAATAACAGACATCTCCTCTTTTTTCTTGGAAAGAGTTGAAATTGCAAAGAATGCCGGTATCGATACTGATAACATAATTTTAGATCCCGGTATCGGATTCGGTAAGAAACTTCATCATAACTTGGAGATATTGAATAGACTTGAAGAGTTCAACTCACTCGGTTTTCCCTTACTGCTTGGAGCGTCCCGTAAAAGTTTCATTGGGAAGATTCTGAATAAGCCTTCTGAACAAAGACTCTGGGGTTCTATAGCAGTAGCATCCTTAGCAGTGGAAAAGAAGGTCAGGATTTTACGGGTTCATGATGTACCAGAAACAATAGATGTAGTGCGTACAGTCGAGTCTATAATGAACGTTTATTAATCTTCAACACATATCTAACTACATATGAAGGAAAAAGATGTTATGGAAAAAAATAAAAACCCCTTTTCG
This sequence comes from Thermoplasmatota archaeon, assembly GCA_051745305.1. Classification (GTDB taxonomy): domain Archaea; phylum Thermoplasmatota; class Thermoplasmata; order Halarchaeoplasmatales; family Halarchaeoplasmataceae; genus Saliniplasma. The sequence continues at coordinate 4,789 of JBNJDY010000081.1, read as the reverse complement.
GTATTCTCTATATGGTCGAGAAGAACCGGGTCGCTCGGATGTCGGGGGATTGTGATAAATGCGACTTGACCGTACAAGCTGATTTTTTAATTCTAATATCCAGATATTGGATTGGGTCTGTAAAGAAGGTGCAAGTACTCTGAAGGGAAATAAGTTATGCAGCAAAAAAGAAAAATTAAAAAAAACTGGATTGTGATAGAATGTTGACATTAGTATTAGCTGACTGTATGATGAAAACCGGACCACAAGATATTGAAATGGAAAACTCTCGTCCAGACTTGGTACATTTCTCCTTACTCTTGGCTCAGAATTGTAGATTGGCTGAGGAACGTGAGATAAGAACTATAGTGCATACTAGAGATAATAAAGTATTCCGGTTCGAGACTGATGCGAAGGTACCTGATCGATTAGATGAATTCAAAAAATTGATCATTCGGACAGTTCAAGGACATGAAATAAAGGGGGTCACATCTACTGAACAAACTCTGATGAAAGCCTTAAAAGATGAAGTTGGTGTAAAAGTAGTTATGTCACCTAAAGGACATAAAAAAGATCCGTCCAAAGTATTTTCTAGGATAAAAGATTACATAGTTATAATCGGAGGATTCCCTTCAGGAGATTTTGTCAGTCCGGTGTATGAATGGGCTGACGAGGTCATATCTATTTCTGATAGGATGATGAAACCCTGGACGGTTGTCGCTGAGACTCTTTCAGGTTATCGTTATTCTTCACTGAAATAACTTTGCTACATTAACGTTGTAAGGTACTCCCATAGTCTGAGAAACCGGTTCGCATTTACTCCTGGTTAAAAACGCGATCGGCCTATATTCCTTTTCGGAAAATGATTCCCAGTTGGCCATACCTTTTGCAATAATGAGATCAGCATCTTCCAATTTTTTCAGCAATTCTGAATCCAATTTAGAAAAATCTACGCCAACGGCATAACCACCGGTGGTATCAAGTTGATCAGCGATGTCATCTATTCCATATTTAATAGCATCGTCCATCGTGGCATCGGTGAGTATCGGTTCTCCTTTTACGACCGCTGTGAGATGAACATCATATCCCTTTATTTTTTCCATCAATAAAGTGTCAAAGACCACTTCTCCAGTATTGTCTGTAAAGAAAATTATTTGGTCTCCTTTTTTAACAAGGTCTTCAATTTTATCTATGTCATCCCAACCCAGTCCTTCTGCAACTATGTTATCGAATTCCTTTTCTAGATATTCGGGTGTATTCATATCGTCTCTGTATCCGAAATCTAAAACATTACCGGCTATAGAAGCTAATACCGCTCCCCTAAAGCCTTCTTTCTCTACTAACTTTTTTGCTTTGGGCAACAGTTTTTCAGCTACCTTGTTACTTCTTTTTTTAAGCTCGTGATAGGGATCGTTGGTTCCTAGTATTTCGTAAACTTTCCCGTGTATCTTAGTAGTAACTTCTGCAGATACCGCCCCTTCCTCAAAATCGTTAGATAATATATCTAGCACACTTTCTACTACTTCTCTTTCTTTAGATTTATCAACCATGCGTGCTTCAAACAAAACCCTCTTTAGAACACAGGGAACACAATCGGGATGGATCTCCAACTTATTCACCTTGAGGTGCTAATTTCTCATTTATTGCATCCTGGTTTATATGTCCGTCGATCGTAACATAAACATCGTCTTCAGTAAGGTCTTCCATGGAAGAAAGATTTTCTTTTATTTTCACCGCTAATTGGATGCCCATCGGACAAAAGGGCGTTGTCGGGGTGAAAGTCAAACTTACGGAATCATCTTTTACCACAAGGTCAGAGATCAATCCCATAGAATAGACGTCTGTTCCTGTATGTGGGTCTACTACTTTCTTCAACACATCGATAATTTCCTCTTCTGTTGGCATATTATTCACTATAAATACATGAGAAAGAGGATATATATAAAGGGCATGGAAAGTTTTAAATCTTCATTCAATGTATTTTTCCCAGTCTCCACGCCTGTATTTGCCTCTTCCTTTATGAAGTGATGTAAGCATATCTTCTATCCCTTTCAATTCACTGATGTCACCTGAATAGTTCTCGATGGATTCTCCATACCTTTCTTCGATATCGGATACTAAGTTTTGCATGCCCTCTAATGTCCATTTAGGTTCTTCTCCAGAGATAAAGACAGCTAAGATGATATTATTACCTTTGTGTACCAACACTTTCTTTTCTCCGTATTCCATCTTTTTCAAACTTTCACTATCGTCTTCGGCAAATGCGTCATCTACAAAATTTTGTACAGCTGTAAACATTCCAGCCAATATATCTTCATCCCTTTCTGCTTTCAATGTTCTTGTATTGTGTTTGATTAATACCCCAGAATCATGGATCAAAAAGATATCTTCGATAGTATACCTGCCTTTCTTTATATATATTACTGCACCGATCAATCCAATTGGTATCAGACCTAAGAGGAATAAGAGGTTATTTGGATACGTACCTTCTTCATCTAGTTCCGTTACCTTAACATCTATATAACCAACCTTGCTATCCAATCCATCACTAACTCTGATAGTGACATTGTATTCTCCAGGTCTGTCATAATCAAATAAAATTTTGTGACCAAATACATCTACATTGGGATCGTCTACGATGACTTCTATTTCATGGCTTTCATTATCTACATCAGAAATATAGTTACCTACATCAAATATCCAATTCTGTCCTACCACACCTTCCTGGTGAGGTATATCAGATATTTCAGGTGGATTATTTACTGGTATAACCGTAACGGTCAAAGAATCTTCCATGAGTGCACCGACACTGTTAGTCGCTCGGATAGTTATCAATTCCTGTCCATTCCAATTTTCAGGGGCATAAAAGTCAACCGTGCTATTTTCGTGGATCACAACTTCGATATTTTCATTTCCTGAAGAGAAGTACATGGTATCATTTTGTCTGTCCAAGAAATGATTATCGAGGTTGAAAGCGTTGATCAGCTGTTCATTCTCTTTGAAAGCAACATCATGTAAAGGAACGATCAGTTCAGGTGGATAATAATTCCCGACGGTAACCGTCGTTACTTCCGATGCTGTATCGATTCCATCCGAAACATACACTTCCAAAGGAACTGTATAATTAACCACGAGACTATCCATTTCTCTAGGGTAGTTCATTACCAATTCAGTACCACTTACGGAAACATAATCCGGACTGTTCGTAGTTATGGTCAATTCATGAGATTCGTTATCTAGATCGTCAATATAGAACTCTAGATCGAAAACATAAGGTTCATCGTATCGTACTACAAACTCGGGTAGCTTCTTGATCTCAGGTGGATAATTAACCGGCAGTACCGTAACGTTTATAGTCTGTTCAACGATAGCTCCTGCAGGATCTTTGGCTCTAAATGTAACTTTTTCGACACCATGCCAGTTTCCATCTGCTTGGACATCTACCATATGGTCATCATGTATGGTGATTGTAAGATATGTATAACCATAACTCATGTATAGGGGATCACCTTCTGGATCTACAAAGTAATCATCCAGATTGAACACGTTTTCTTTTGTTTCTCCTTGGTTGATAGTCAAGTCAGGTAGTTTTTCTACTTCATTTGGTGGTGAATTAGAAGTGACAGTTACGGTGATAGTCGTAGAAACACTTTCTGTTCCATCAGAAACAGTGATCGTAACCAATACCTCTTCACCGAGCATACTCCTTGGATATTCATAAGTAACTTTCAGACCACTTACACTAGTATACTCATGGTCATCAGTTTCAAGAGTTAAATCATCAAATCCATCCTCATCATATATGATGTATGGTGAATAATCGAACTGATATGGTTCGTCGTACAATACATAAACATCGGGGCAGCGTCTTATCTCCGGGGAATCATAGGCTGTAGTCACATTTATCCATGCACTCTGAGATACTTTGTTACCTGCGCTGTTTACAAGCCAATAGGTTACTTCCATAGAACCGACAGCATTCTCTCCGGATAATAAGGTGATAACATGATTGCCGGTTTGGTTCTCACCATAAACAGATACTATTGAGCTTCTATAATCTGTAAGGTACCATTCCATCTCTGAAAGTGTATCCTGTTCATCACTAGCATAATCAGACAGATCTATCTCATGGATCCCAAAATCCTTATCGAGCTCTATATCTGGGATAACTCCGTCTATCGATGGAGTCCGATAGTCAACCACTTCGATCGTAGTTGTGTTATAAATCATGCCATACAATACTGTAATTGTAACGGTTCCCGTTTCACTCGAAGTAAATGTTGAAGAGTCTCCGAAAGATTCGTTTAGATCACCGATTTCATTATTATCCAAAACCCATTCGCTTTCCATATCCCCCTGATAACCAAAAGTGTCGTTGTAACCTGCTGAATATAAGGTGATATTCTCATCAAGACCTAACGTGACATTTTCAACTACACTACCAGTTCCATATGGCTCATCCATTATCTCAATTTTATCGATAGTCGGAGCATTGATTCTTACAGACACAGTAAAATTGATAGCTTCATCATATTCCGCCAACCATTCAGCTTCGCCACCGGATGGACCTGCATAAAATACACTAGTGTTACCCGTACCGGGATTAGACTCTGCTTCAGCTCCGTCGTAGTTTTCAACAAACCAATTAACATCTATCAATCTCACAAATCCGATTGTATCGTTAAATCCTGCACAGTAACCTACCAAATCTTCTCCTGCGTCTATAGTAACATTTTCTATGATGGACTCTGTGGGCTCCTCCGGGTCTTCTACGACATAAATATAATCTATCTTAGGGTCCTTTACATCG
>JBNJDY010000080.1:0-6109 GCA_051745305.1 Thermoplasmatota archaeon | reverse complement strand
AGTAAAAGTTAATACATCAGTTTAGAGATGATTGAATCATGGCAGCGAATAAAGACAAGATGAACATCACCTATGAAGCCTACTTCAGATCCATATTCGGAACCATCGTCGAGATGTTCGGACTGTTGGAAGAAGAGGTGGGAAGAGAAGGAGCTTTGAAGAGGATGTCCAAATTCTCCGATGAAAAGAGCGTAGAGAACAGGAAAAGGATAATCGAATCAAAAGACATCCAGAACTTCGGAGATTTTAAGAAAGTCTACAAAGAAGAATTGAGTTCACCACCAATGAAGGACTGTTTGTCTTACGAGGTAAAAAAAGATTCTGATACCATATTCAAGTTCGACGTTCACAGATGCCTCTGGGCTGAGATCTTCAATCAGTTAGATGCTTCAGATATCGGTTACGAAGTGTCGTGTAAACCGGATCTCGAGGTGGCCCCAATATATCATCCTAACGTGGAGTTAAAGAGAACTAAAACCCTGATGCAGGGTGACGATCACTGCGATTTCGAGTATATCTGGAAGGATGATTGATCCACTCAACTTGATATCCCGAGTAGTTCGGCGACCTCCTTGAGCTTATCCTCACTTATATCGAAATCCCACTCGTTTTTAAGTATCTCTTCCAGGTATTCCATACCGCCTTCTCCGTCATAGACTGAATCTATCATATCCGCGTATATACTCGGAGTGACGTTGTAAACATGTATAAGATCATCTAGATCGTATTTAATTTTCTCTATAGCGGTAGGTGTAGCCATACATTTTTGAGCCATCAGCGGACACGTTATCGTATCCCTCTGGATGGAGAACTCGAAGAATTTCTGGCACATGGGACAGTAGTACTTACCGATGGGCATGTCTCCTAAGATAGACGTGTCGTCGAGTTCTATATCTTTATTGAAGTCTAGTCTCGCCTTTACACTCTTCAGAGCTTCTTCGAGTATCTCGAAGAGTTTATCTTTCTCCCAGACCTTATCGATATCCGTAACTATGAATGTAACTTTGTCTTCTTCCACCCTCTGTGCGGTTTCACATCCGCTGACCGTGATTATGAAACTCTTGATGGTCTGGAGCGGCTGTTCTTCGTATCGTATGTTCCAATCTTTCAGGAAATCGAAGTAGATATCAGCTAGTTCTTCAGCTTCATCCGTATCTATGAATTTAGCCAAAATCATCTGAGGTATCTTCGGATAGAAAAGTCCAAATTTCTCCAGCCCCTCCGTTGATTCTGGTGGCATATTTTCAACTGCTATCGGTGAGTTCAAACATACCTTAGGCATGTATGGACAGACCGGCTCGTCCAGTTCGAAGAGTTTCTTACACGTGACGCACCAGTACCTCCCTGAGTCAGATTTTTCACCCCTTGGAAGGTTTTTCACCTTCTCGATTATCTTTTCTTTGTTCTTGAACATGTTTTTATATATTCATTTATAGCTTAATAAATCTTAAGGCTTAGGAAAAATCTGCGAATTATTTCGTTTCATCCGCAGAACTAAGTTCGAGGAATGAAGGGATAAAGTCCTATTCATCCGCAGTGGTAATTAAGATGGAAAGATTCTAATCCGGCTCATATTTTATCACCCTTTCCAGCCTTCTACGGGATTGTTCCACAATAAATGTACATTCATATAACTTCATTATCAAAATCACTACTTAAAATAGACTGGAATCAGATTCCTGCCATCGATGAAATATTTTCTAGTAGAAATGAATCAAAATAGACTATCGGAATACGGTGCACTAATCAAAATAAATACAGATAAACATACAAAGTAAAGAGTGAAACAGAAAGAACGTACATCATATAGTCAAAAACACCATGATCTAGATGTATAAGGGTCGTTCTTTCCTTTATATCGTCGAAGTCACGGGCTTCCAAGGCTTCTGTCAACTCGTAACCATACTTGATTATCGATGCTAAAAAAGGGATCATCATAGGTATCTTCTTTTTTGTTTTCTTTATCAGGCCGCCGCTGATCTTCAAACCTCTAGATAACTGAGCCTCTTCGATCTTTTTGTACCTAGTCTTCATCTCCGGGATCAATTTCAACGTCAATGAAAACAGGAAGGCGAGTTTCCAAGGGATCTTCAACTCAGCAAGTGCGGTCTCGATCTGTATTGGATCTGTCGAGATTATGAACATCGCCGCCACACCTGCGATAGAAATGAGTCTCAAAATGATTGTTACAGACACAATGAGTCCGCCCTGTGTAATATAAAGTTCTAAAAAGTAGTACTCAAAACCCCAATATATCTGCCCGGTGGCGTAGAAGAACAGGTTCAAGGATAACAACAAAGGTATCAATATTTTAAAAACGGATAGATAAGAAATCCATTTTTTGAACATTTTACCGATGAGCACCAGTATAAGAGTGAGTATTATGAGTGCCGAGAGATACATGATCTCTGGGATACCTATCGCTAATATCACTACTATAAATGAAAAAAAGAGTTTCGATCTAGGATCTAAACTTTCGATAAAACTCTTTTTCAATCTTCACCCTCCTTCAATATCTCTAAAGCTTCCTCCCCGTTAGAAGGTATGAAACCTACATGATTCTTCCTAGCCCATACCACCGGTCCTGGTGGTCTGATACCAGCCTTATCTAAAATTTTATCATTGGTCAATACTTTTTTTACGTCACCCACGTTTAAAATAGTTCCAGAATCCATGACTATGACTTTATCTGCGAATTCTAGAGCGAAATCTGAGGAATGTGTTGTGAAAATGATGGTTTGTTCGATCTTCTCCAATAGCCTACCTAGTATCTTCTCCCCCTTCCTGTGAAGGCTGTGAGTCGGCTCATCCATAAGCAGTATATCCGGTTCACCAGAAAGTACGGAAGCTATTGAAACTAAACGCTGCTGTCCTGACGACAATATCGTCGGTAATTTGTCCTGCAGATCAGAAATACCGATCTTTTCCAAGACCTCTAGAGCCACCTTTGTATGGTCTAGTCCAAGGTTCTTTGGATAGAACTCAACTTCCTTTTTCACGGTCTTTTCAAAAAAGCCAAGCTCAGGATCTTCCGGGGAGAACCCTATTTCTGACCCTTTGGGAACGATTACATTTCCAGAATTCGGCTTATAGAGTCCTGCAAGAACCTTCAAAAGAGTCGTTTTTCCTGAGCCGTTCCTACCCATCACAGCGTAATTCTTTCCTTCTTCGATGGACAGATCAACGTCATGGAGGGTAGGACTATCAGAATAACTGAAATGAAGGTTCTCAATCTTGATCTGCACCGAATTCACCTCCTAGCACTTCCAATTCCCAACTGAACGGTATCTTGATGCCCTCCTCATGAAGTTCCTTTTTCAACTTTCTCGGTTGCCCATCACCCAAAACCTTTCCATCTCTCAATAATATGATCCTATCTGAGAGTCCTACAAGATCTCTAATATCGTGCTCGGCGATAACTATCGATGTCCCGTTTTGTTTTAATCTCCTGATCATCTCGAGCAGCATCTTCCTGTTAATATGGTCCAAAGTAGAAAGGGGTTCATCGAATAGTACTATCTTAGGATGCGTAACTAGGGTGGATAAAAGAGCGGTTTTTGTAATCTCTCCGTGTGAGATCTCATCGATATCTTTCTCCAAAAGGTATTCCGCGTCTAGAAACTTTGCAAACTCATCGATTTTCGATTCTATATCGCGTCTTTCGAAACAAAGATTCTCTAAATCGAAGGCCGCTTCCATCTTTACATTTCTTCTGACAAGCTGTTTTCTTGGTTCCTGAAAAATAAGACCCGTCCTTCCCTCTGTTTCGATCTTACCTTCCTGTTCCAAGCCTTCACTTATTATACCTTTGATGGCTTTCAGAAGCAGTGTCTTACCGGATCCGGGTCGACCACATATCACTGTAAGCTCATCAGTATCTATATTCAAATCTATATCGTCGAGGAGACGATTTCCTCTCTTATCGATTATGGAAAAAGAAGTGATATCAATCATGGCCGAGCTGTGGTACGAATTCTTGAAGAGCTTCAGCTAACGGTATACCTATGGCGGCACCTACACCTGCTTGGACTAGGTTTATGGGGAGTTCTATGAACAATGCCGCGGGTAAACCCTCGAAATATGCCCTAGCTAAGGTATACCCAAATATCATGAATGGTGCCCCGATACCTACTCCGATCAACTTACTCTTCACGCTCTCTCCACTGAACTCTCCAACGAAATAACCTTCCAATCCCTTCACGACTAGAGTTATCGGTGCATAAAATCCCCAACCTAATATTATATCGGCGGCGGCCGCACCGATACCCCCGGCTAATCCACCGACGACACCTCCGAAAAGGAAAGCCGCTGTGAAGATGACTATCTCACCAAAATTCAAATAACCCTGGCCGAAAGGAATAGCTATAGCCATTGTTGCGACAGCTACTCCCGCTCCGAAAACTGCACTTAAAGCTACAACCCGGGCATTTAGTTTATCTTCTAGATTCATCAATAACACATCTAATCTTTGAACATGATGTTTATATTAACCTTTTTGGAAATCAGTAGAAGCGGAAACCCTTTGAAATTCCTGCTTACTAGATCTCTCAAAAACAGTTGGTATAATTGTTTTTTAAATGAGATCATAGCGGGGTTTCTTTCCAAAACCCAGTTTATCGTGGAAATAAACTATACCTATCTCCTAGTCTTGTCGATAAATTGCTGTAACATATTGTTCCTATCGAGAGTTTTCTTCAGAAAACATAGATACTTTAGTTTGTATTCCGATCGTAGATGAAAAAAGGGATAGGTATCATTTTGGGCGGTCTGGTGTTCGTCGGTATGGGTGTATTTTTGGTCCCATAAAAAGAGGGCATACAAATAGCATGTGAGGCCCACATAATAAATCGAGGGCATAGATTTGAGCTATTAGCTATAAACAAAGTTACCACTATCGTGATAATTTGATGATTGAATTGACCCCCTCATCCAATAACTTATTTTTTAAGAAAAAAAGAACATGTACAACAATATAATCACACTCTAACTTCCCTCACAGACCGGGATCTCACCCTTATAATATAGCTCTCCATCCACGTATTTCACCTGTACTGCATGGAATTCTACACCCGAATCGATAGCTTCGTAAAATGTGGAACTGAAATCGGGGTCCCTCTCTTTATAAGGTAAAAAGCATCTAGCATCGGGTCTGAATATCAAAAAAACCACCGCAGCATCGTCCCCTACCTTCATCAACTCTTCTAAGTGCCTTTTACCTCTGGTCGTCGGAGCGTCAGGGAACAGTGCCACGCCGTCTTTAGCAAGAGTACATCCTTTTACCTCGACCCAAACTCTATCTCCGTTCCGATCAATCAAAAAATCGATGCGACTTTCACCGAGCTTCTGCTCCGCCTTGAAGGAACCCATATCCTTTATTGGGTTCATCTCATCATCTTGAAAAATCTTCTCCATTATCATCCTGTGATATCCAGAATTGATTAGGATCCATTCGTCACCGACTTTCCCAGCGACCAGATCGTAATCTGTCTTCCTACCAGCGTTATCAGCCTTCTTGATAAGTACTTCGTTACCTTCGTAAAGTATCTCCTCTAATCTACCAGGGTCCCTGACGTGAACAGCAACTCGTTTTGAACTGTTGATCTCAACTACCCCTAAAAATCTATTCTTTCTTTCAATGAACTTTCCCTCTATATCGTATGGAATTTCAACAATCTTATTCATAGTTCCACTCAGAACTCTTCTTCTTTACTTTTCTTCTCCAGCAGTATAGCGGGTTTGATATCTTTCAAACCCTTTATCGATCCCATCTTTTCACCGATGATATCTGATAATTCTTCACCATCTTTCGTCCATACTTCCGTCATTATCATATGATCTCCAGTGGATTTAGCCACCCATCGAACACCTTCGATACTGCACAGTTCTTCCACTGCGTTCAACATGTCCTGGGGATCTACATCCAAACCGATAATTGTGACCATACCGTAACCCAAACTCTTTGGATCGATATCTAAAGTATACTTGTTGATGACACCCTTTTCTTCCATCGCTCGAACTCTATTCCTTACCGTAGCTTCACTTATACCCAATTCGTAGCCTATCTCGGTGAAAGGTTTTCTAGAGTTTTTTTCAAGGAATTTGAGTATCT
>JBNJDY010000079.1:0-6213 GCA_051745305.1 Thermoplasmatota archaeon | reverse complement strand
ACATCGAGAGATATTTAATATACTAATAAAGCAAGTAAACGTCCTATATCCAAATTGACAGCTAAGATAAAGTGACAGTTTTAACAATATCGCCAAATCTAGAAGTTTGTAGAATTAGGGTTAAGTATCAACTCACGTCGTTCACAATTTCCAATAGAAAATATGAACTTAGTTATATGTTCATTGTTATGAAATTGTGGATCAATCGAACCATCCGGCCTTTTCCATAGCTTCTTTTGCTATCCGGCTGCTTGGACCATCTCCTCTTGCAACCGTCACGCCTACTCCATCTAGAGCTTGAGATATCTCTGCCACGTTCTGATGTGTAAAACCAGGGCATAATATTATTGACTGGATGCCCTCATTTTCCGCCATGTCACTCGCCACTTCGAGTGCTTCATCCTGGTTTTTCACCAAGTTTACATGGAGGAGATACTTATCCGTCTCAAGTTTTACATGATGTTCCTTTTTATCCGCGCCCGGTGTGTGGGCTATAAATAAACTCCTAAATTTCATATCTACCAACTCTATAATCTAACTAATCTGTTTCTACAAAAACATTCCGCTATGCAGTAAGCAAATCTATTAGCCAATGTTTATCAGAGATTAAAAATTCCAATAATCCCTAGAGATACATGTTCTAACGTCCTCGAGACGGACTAGATCTTTTGTATAAGGGAAGAAAAAACTTTGATCTTTCAAGTTTGCATCTTTGAATCTTAAAAGCCATGTATATAAGATCGATAAAGGCACATTCAATGATGTATTACCTTTACTATAATCCTCTAAAGATTCTTTGAAAAAGGCTATCTCATCTTTATCTATCATATCTTTAAAGTCTTGAAACAATTCATTCATTATCTGTATCTTAGATTCGCACTGTGGTGCTTGGTTGAACAGTTCGTAAAGAAGGTCCTCGTAACGATCGTAGAGTTCAGATACATCCTCATTCTGTTCCAATACTTTATCCATCCTTTTATAGAGTTCCTCATCGTATGATTTGAAAAGTAATCTATTGTGATCATGGTATTCTTTCAATTCTTTAAAATCTTGAGAGCCTTTTCTTTCTCTAAAATCTGCGAAAGCGTATATTTTAGTGAGGAAGTGCTCTCGTATTTGATAATTCCTTAACCTTCCCTCGGTCTCTATAGCTTTTCTCGGTAGACGTTTTAAAATATCTTTTCCAAAAAGGCCTGGACCCTTGCCCACAGGGGCGGAATTGTCAATACCGCTGTATATCTTGGTTTCTTTCAACCCGCACGAGGGTGATTTACTTTTGAGTATGAAACCATCTACATCTGAATGTTTTGTCAAAAAATCTTCAGCAAAATCTTTCATCTCACGGGTAAAATCCTTACCGGTATTTGGCTGTACTAATCTCCTCTTTTCACCGTTAAATACCAATCGGACAGGATCTCTTGGAATTCCCAAACCGATCTCCGACTCTGGACACACCGTTATAAAGTCTAAATGATCCCTCATATCTTTTACTTCATCCGATGAGATGATCTGGCCATTGTACCTACAATTTTCGAATCCTAAACATCTACTGACAACGACCGTTGGTTTGGCAAATCTATCCGGGCTATTGTCTACAAACTTTTTTGACATGCTTCAACATCTCCTTTTTACCCTCTTCATCTGCATAACCTTTCCCTCTAAATTTGATATATCCGTTCTCGTCGATGAGAAAGACATAGCCGTAATTAGTATCATGGATCCCCAACTTTTCCTTGAATTCCGACGCATCTCCGTAATGAGTACCGACGAAATCATGCTTTCTCTCAGGAATCCCAGACTTCATGCCTCCATCGATGAATCCTGAGAATATTTTCCAGAGATTACTTTCTATGATCGGAAGTTCGTAAACTTCTTGTCCCTGACAAAGTTCTTCGAAGTAGTTCATCCATGAATCCAACATGCCCTGGGCTTCCCTAACGAATGCTACACCTATCAATACGATTTTGCCCTCAGCGTCATCTGGCAGTACCAACTCTTTCCCGGATAAAGTCTCAACTTCTATTTTCGGAAATATTTTCTGAGTCATAGATGATCATCTCTATTCAACTATACCTTCCACGATTGAAGATATCCTCACTACATTATCAAGCTTTTGATTTTTTAGTCATCTATAAATAGAATGATAACAGTGTTAATGAGAGAGTGTGATTATTATGAAATTCGGCAGAAATAATTTTTGGGTATCAATAAAAAGGGTTACTTTATACCTCATCTTTATGATGGCTTGGTTATCTAAAAAAAGTGGTGATGATTTGATCAGTGGAGAAATTCCTGCTATAGATAAAAATCCTTCCAAAAAAACAAAATCTGTTACTTTTTCCATGGGATGTTTTTGGGGACCAGATGCTCTTTTCGGTTCAAAAAAAGGTGTGATCAGGACCAGAGTAGGATATGCTGGAGGAACAAAACAAAACCCAACATACAGGAGCTTAGGAGACCATACCGAGACCGTTCAGATAGATTACGATCCCAAAAAGATCACATATAATGATCTACTCGACATCTTTTGGAACAATCACGATCCTACCACTAGAAGAACAACACAATACATGACTATGATATTCTATCATGATGAGGAACAAAAGAATTTTGCAGTCGAATCTAAAAAGAAGATGCAGGAAAGACTCGATGGAGATGTGAAAACCGAGATAGTGAAATACTCAAAGTTCTATCTGGCTGAAGACTATCACCAAAAGTACCAACTCAGCCGGAACTCTAATTTGTACAGCGCTTTCAAATCTATCTACCCCGATATCAAGAACTTCGTTGATTCCACCGCAGTCGCTAGAGCCAATGGCTTGGTATCGGGAAGAGGTGATATCGATATCGTTGAAGAGTTGGGTTTAAATGAAGAAGGAAAAGAATTGATTCGTAAAAGCTTTAAAAGAGCTGGAGGTGGTTGATATATGAATAAAGATCTCGAAAAACCGTCGGATGAAGAACTAAAAAAGAAACTAACTCCCAAACAGTACGAGGTTACCCAAAATAAAGGAACGGAACCCGCTTTTGAGAACGAATACTGGGACAACGAGGAAGAGGGGATCTACGTGGATATAGTTTCGGGAGAAGTGCTATTCAGTTCTAAGGACAAGTTCAAATCTGGGAGTGGTTGGCCGAGCTTCAGCAAACCGCTAAAAGAGAAAAATATAGTTACACAGAAAGAGAAAGGCCTTTTCGATAATAGAACGGAAGTGGTCAGTAAACATGCAGGTTCTCATCTTGGACATCTGTTCGATGACGGACCGGAACCTACGGGCAAGCGGTACTGTATGAACTCCGCGGCACTTCGTTTCATACCTAAAAAGGATTTGGAAGAAGAGGGTTACGGCGAATACTTAGATATATTCGGGGATTGAATCATCCAAAATGAGTAGCTACTAAGTCTATTATTATACCGTACGCCATACCTGCAAATAGGCTGGGCCAGTCTCGAAATTCACTTGTAAAAGTGATAGCTAAAGATACGATAAAACCCAGTATAAATCCTCTAACAATAAAATTCTTATTGGAATCAATGATCTTGATGTCGTAAGCTAAACCTATCAAAAGACCCATAATGACCCGGTTATACCACATGGCGAAAAGGAACAGTTCATTCCCATTGTACCCTATCCTAGCACCAACTCCTACGATACATAATACACCAAGAACAGCACCCATAATAACCGAGATCATGATCCTTTTAGTTCTTATCATATCTCTTCTCCTTTTAGTTTCAAAAACAACTCGAACGATGTTAGGAACATCGTATATTGACTTGGATAAGTATTGATCCTGCCTGCCAATGAATTGATCAGTTCTTCAGCCTTTTCTTTGTATTCTCTATCACCTGTGACCTCAAAGAGATATGTTAGGTCAAGTAATGCTATGGAATTTCCAGACGGATAAGCACCGTCGTAAACCGGTTTCTTTCGTAGAGGAAGTTCGTCAGATGAACTAAAATAAAATGCTCCGTCATCAGGGTCCCAAAACTTCTCTATCATGGATTTTGATAATCTCTTCGCTTCATCAAGGTATCTTTCTTCTTCACTAGCTCTATAAACCTCTAAAAGGGCCAAAACAAGATAAGCGTAATCGTCCAGCATACCGTCTATACCTACTTCACCTTCGATATACCTGTGATACAGTAGTGAGTTATCTTTCAATTCCGTCAAAATGAACTCTAGACCTTTTTCCGCCTCTTTCAAGACCTCATCATCATCTAATACGTTAGCAGCCCTTGCTAGAGATGCGATCATCAATCCGTTCCAATCCGTCAATATTTTCTCATCTCTTCCTGGAGATTTTCTTTTCTTCCTTTCTTGATATAATCTAGATTTCATCCCCTCTACCTGTTCTGAATCAACGATTTCAGTCGTGTAAAGCACGTTTTTACCTGTCTTTTCCCCAGTCGATTCTTCCAGATAATTACCCTTGGTTTTAACATTGAATGATCTTTTGAATTCTTCGGACTGATCTCCAAGTATTTTATCTATTTCTTCTTCAGTCCAGGTATAATATTTACCTTCCTCTCCATCGACATCGGCATCCTCCGATGAAAAGAACCCACCTTTATCAGAGCGTAGGTCTCTAAGAACGTATTCTATAGTTTCTTCCACGGTCTTCCTGTACTTTTTCTTTTTAGTGATTCTGAAAGCTTCCGAATAAGCTAATATCAACATGGCCTGGTCGTAAAGCATTTTCTCAAAGTGTGGTAGTTTCCACTGCCTATCGGTGGAGTACCTGTGGAATCCATAACCGATATGATCGTAAAGGCCACCTCTCCTCATGGCATCTAAGGTTTTAGTGACTATCCTCAGAGCTGTTCCCTCTCCGGTCAATTCGTGATACCTTAACATAAAAAGTAAATTATGAGGCGATGGGAACTTGGGAGCAGTCCCAAAACCGGGATACTCTTCATCAAAGGCCCCCTCTAGAGAACTGTAAGCTTGATTTAAAGTCGAACTATCTATAGTTCCGTGGATCCGCTTGTTATCCTTAAGAGAAGATATTATACTTTCACTTCTGGATAGAACTTCCTCCTTTCGGTTTTTCCACTGATGTTTCAATTTTTTTATCAATTCTTTAAGGCCCATGCGACCGTATTTTCTCTCTTTTGGGATGTAGGTAGCCGCGTAAAACGGTTTTCTATCAGGAGTTATCACAACATTCAAAGGCCATCCGCCAGATCCGGTCATCGCTCTAGCCACGTCCATGTAGACCATATCTACGTCCGGTCTTTCTTCTTTATCAACTTTTATAGATACGAAAGCATCATTCATCAGTTTCGCCACTTCTTCATCTTCAAAGGATTCATGTGCCATGACGTGACACCAGTGGCATGATGAATACCCTATAGAAAGGAATATCGGTTTATCTTCGGACCTTGCTACTTCGAAGGCCTCTTCACCCCATGGATACCAATTTACAGGGTTCATCGCATGCTGTTTAAGATATCTGCTCTTCTCACCGGCTAAGTGATTCTTCTCTCCCATGAATAGAGAACGTATTTTATTTAATAAAGGCTTTTGCATTATGTGTTAAGAACTTTATTAAGATGTCATCGACTTTAGATACAATAATCTTTTCAATTTAGATGGATAGAAAACAAAACAACCTTTTAACTAATTTTGGGCGTTAATCTTATTAGAATGTCCTTTACATTACCTTCAGTGATCAAATGACGATTTCATATCCCGAAAAGGGTTCCGAAATACCCCTGGATTCCAACGAAAACTTGTTACTACCAGAAAGCTATTACCAGGGATTAAAAGAAGAAATAGATTTTGAATTAAGAAAATATCCGTCTCCAACAGCTAAAGAACTTAGGAACAGCTTAGCAGAACTGTACAGTTTAAATTCAAGTCAGGTAGTGGTGGGGAACGGTTCCGATGCTATACTCGATACCGCCATAAAGACCTTCGTTTCCAACGAAGGCACTTTTGGATATTTCCAACCATCTTATGAGATGTATCCCTTTTTCGCCTCCCGCAATGATAGAAAGTTACTTGAAATCCCTTTGAACCAGGATTTCACATATCCTTCGATAAATGATTACTTAGATGAATTAGAGATGCTGCTTATATGTTCTCCTAATAACCCGTCAGGACTCACTATAGATTTTAACAAACTAACCTCGATCCTAGAGCAAAATATACAGGTCATTGTAGACGAAGCTTACCTAGAATTTTCAGAACAAAATATTTTACATTT
>JBNJDY010000078.1:0-6435 GCA_051745305.1 Thermoplasmatota archaeon | reverse complement strand
TGATTTTGATGAATATCCTGAAAAAAATTATCCAGGTCACTGGGGTAAATATACATTACCTTATGATGACCCAGATGGTGGAAGATGGTGGAAAACAGGTACTCATGGAGGTCCATTTGTAAATAATAGAAAAGGATTACTTGGTGCACCTATACCTATTTTCACAATTGGTTTAGGGTTAGAACATAACCCAAACATTCCAAATTGGGAGACCATTTATTCTGAACCAGTAGAAGGTGAATACAATAATGCACATCGGTATATTAATGAAAATGATGAGTACGCAGTAGAATCAGGTACTACAGAATACAACTTATGGCGAATATCAAATACATCGGATGCTGAGTATTTCTATGCACCAGATCCAGAAGATCTTGATATTATATTCGAAACTATAGGCGAATACTTATCTGGCCCACAGAACCTGACTTCCGTAGATCCAGAACCAACTGTAACCAGCACGGATACCAACACTCTTACAGACTTCCCACATGCTGAAGAGGAAAACAACAATAAATACGCTGTCACACCATCACTCAACGTCCAGAACATGTCGGAGGCGTGGTTGACATTCTGGCATAAGTATCGTATAATACAGGGTGTCAATGGAGCGTATCTGGAGATAGGACACTTTAACGAAAGCGATGAATGGCACTGGGATTACGTACAACCTGCTGTCGGTCCATACACTGGCAATCTACTGATACAGGAAGAGGTCTATGATGATTCAGGAAGAGAGATCGAGTGGGCGTGGACCGGTAAGAATGGACAGAATACCATGCAATGGGAATATGTAAGGTTGAATGTGATGAACTACCTTGATCGGTTGGAGATCGATGATGAATACCGAGATAACATCCGGATACGGTTCAAGTACCACCAGTTCGGAGGAGCGACTGTACCCGGTGGATGGTTTATAGATGATGTAAGTATAACAGCCAGCAGGATAGGAGATGATGATAGTCATATTCACGATGGAATGCAGGATATGTGGCAGTTGAATGAAACAATGGATAGATACGGCAAAAATACAACAGCCTGGTGGAGTGGTGAACCTGGAGAAAACGAATTCAGAGGAGGCATAGATAACAGTCTAATGACCACCTCTATCGACCTAAGAAATGCAGATACTGCAGTATTAAATGCTGACTTTAAATTTAATATCAACACTGAATCTGGTGTACCTCCTGATGTGGTACGAGTTGAGATAACTACTGATGGCGGTAGAAGTTGGGAATCAATTAATCTAGGTAAACGAGTTGCAACTGGTGTATCCGGTGATGGAGGTACCAATTACTGGGTCAATGCTGGCGATCTGTCAAGATTGAACGTTGACCTATCAGATTATTCTGGAAATACGATCAGGATGAGGTTCAGGGTCGCAACTAACAACGGTGAAAACTACGATAATTTCGAAGATGGAACTGTTGATTTCGGTGGATTCTACGTTAACAATGTAGTTATCAGTGGTCGGACCGTTGGTTCTTAAAAAACCCTTTAAACACTCTTTTTTTCGCTATATGACCAAATCTTAATATACGTCCTAACTATCGCCATCTAGGTGCTATAATGGATAGGATTTCAACAAATAAAGTACACGAGATTATGAAGCGCTATACCATCGGAGATGGGATGGATATAGTTTACGACCATAAGAAAAGCCACGGTAGCTTTCTTTATGATGCAAAGAGTGATAAAGAATACCTTGATATGTTCACTTTTTTCGCGAGCTTACCTATAGGTCATAATCATCCTAAACTTATGGAAGATGAATTTTTTAACCATCTCGCCGAGGTAGCGGTCAACAAACCTTCTAATTCAGATATCTACACTAAAGAATTAGCTGAATTCGCTGAGACTTTCGCAAAAATAGCGAAACCCGATATCTATAAGCACCTATTTTTCGTAAGTGGTGGAGCATTAGCTGTCGAAAACGCATTAAAAGTAAGTATGGATTGGAAAGTTAGAAAGAACTTCAGCAGGGGTTATGACAAAGTTGTAGGGCAACAGATCATACATTTTGAAGATGCATTCCACGGAAGATCAGGTTACACACTTTCACTGACCAACACCTTCGATCCTAGAAAATTTCAATACTTCTCCAGATTCGACTGGCCAAGGATCGATGTTCCGAACCTCACATTTCCAGTTACAGAAGAAGTCGAAGAAAGAGTAAAGATGGAAGAATCTCAAGCTATTAGGCAGATCCACCATGCTATCGATGTAGATGGGGATGACATCGCCGCACTTATCATGGAACCTATCCAAGGTGAAGGTGGAGACCGACATTTTAGACCAGATTTTTTAAAATCTTTACAAAATATTTGCAAAGAAAACGACATCATGTTCATACTCGATGAAATCCAATCAGGTATGGGATTAACCGGTAAATGGTGGGCATACCAACATTACGATATCAAACCCGATATAGTTGCCTTCGGTAAGAAAGCTCAAACGTGTGGTATAATGGCTAACGAACGAGTAGAAGAAGTTGACCATCATTGTTTCGAAGAATCCAGCAGGATCAACTCAACATGGGGTGGAAACTTAGTCGATATGGTAAGATCTCAAAAATATATTGAGATCATCGAAGAGGAAAAATTAGTACAGAATGCAAGTAAAGTAGGTAACTATCTAAAAAATGCCCTTTTAGATTTAGAAGATCAGCACGATGGTGTTACAAACGTAAGAGGAAAAGGATTAATGTGCGCTTTCAATCTGCCTTCTACTGAGCAAAGAGACGAAGTGAAAGAAAGATGCTTCAAGAACGGTTTGTTAGTACTTAAATCTGGAAAGAGAGCTATAAGATTCAGACCTCCACTTAATTTCAGTAAAGAAGAGGTCGACAAAGCATACAGTATCTTAGAAAGATCTGTTACCAAATGTTTATAAAAACCCTTTTTTACATTTCCCTTTCAACTTTACCGGTAGCTGCATTGATAACGACAATACCTTCTGTTCCTTCAACCGCCCACATCGGAACATAAACGATACCTCTTTCATTCAACTCTATATTTTCTTTAGAAGGTGCGTCTTCGCTCTTCTCAACTATAGTAACACCTTCTTCCTCCCATCTATCTTCTCTCTCAACAGAATGTCTACTCTTGATTGCGGATAGAGCTTTTTTAGTGCTGTCTTCTTTAGAGATGTTAGGTTCTAATTTAATATGTGATCTTTTAATATCTGCAACTCGTTCAAAGGGTTGATCCCAAAAATTCATCTTCCCAGATATTCCGTTTAAATATAATCTTCCTTCACTTATCTCCCCATCATCCCACCATACTTTGTAATGAAAAAGATAGTGTGGAACCAGTTCAAGCCTGTATTTAAAACCTTTAACCTGCTTTTCGCCTAGTTCGGATATATCATTGAAATCCATGATCGGTTTTAGCGTAGCTTCTTTCCTTTTATGTTCAACATCAAAACTTAAATTATCATCCGGGCCGACTAAACCTTTCTCCCCCTCTGCAATGCCTTCCATGACACTCTTTTCTAATTCCATCTCTCCAACTTTTTGTACAAGGATTTCCCGCCCCCAAATTTCAACTTCAGGAGGGATCCTTTTCATGGATTCTTTATCAACATCCTCAAAGACAACAAGGATCTTCTCTCCTTCTGCATCCTTTAACTCATCAAGAGCTTCATTTTTTACTCTGTCTCCAGCAACTATAAGACTCCTTAAATCATCATTTGATTTACCAACTATCTTACCCTTACCACTGAAAATTAGCTCGTAACCTTCGAATTCGAGCAGTTCTTCCATAAGTTGATAGAAACTCTTCACGTATACCACTTTTGTAAATGCATTTTACTTGCCCAATATTATCCTTATCACATTTAAGTTTAATCAAATTTCATATTTTGTATTGGGACATATCTCTATTATCAGCAGATGCTATACCATCATCGGAAACTGCGATGACACCGATCGAAATCTCTTCTGGATATTCTTCGACGACCATTTTACATGCGTCCTTTATGTCATGTTCCAACAATAAATCATAACATCTCTTTGCACTCATCTTTTTGATTATCTCTTCTCCTTTACCTGTAGTGACCACTGCACCTCTTTCACCGGCGTAAAAACCACATCCAACCAAAGGGCTGTCACCGACCCTACCTCGTATACAATAGTTCGTTCCGCCTGTAGAAACAGCAGCTGCATACGCACCATCTACCTCAGCTACACATCCCACAGTATCGCCACCGTCGACCTGATCGTAAAATTCCCTTATCTTCTTCAATCTTTCAGACCCTCCCGTTCCTCCTAACTTTTCCTTCATCTCTTTAAATTCTTCCATCCGTTTTTCAGTAACTGGATCGTGTTCTTCATAACCAAGATCTCTAGCAAAATTGGTAGAATCAACTCCAGTTAACATAACAAATGGTGAATCATAGATCTCTTTAGCGATTTTAACAGGATTTCTCACCTTCTCAATTGCTGATACGGCCCCTATATCTCCGCAAAACATCACTGCTGCGTCCATCTGTACTGAACCGTCCAATCTGATCCTAGACCCAGTGCCTGCGTTGAAAACGGGATCATCTTCCAATTCTTTAACTACCCCTATAACAACTTCTAAGGCGTTGGATTTATCAACGATTCCTTTTTCAACAGCTTTCTTAACTTTACCGTCCATCTCTCGTGGGCTTCCAACTCCACCGTGGGCTAAAACTCTCATAGGTGGGTCAAGAACATCTCATTATTTATTTTTTCGATTATTTTCCTAATGAAATGTATCAATTCTACAAAATTTAGGGAAAGAATGTTATATAGGTTAAATTTAATCAACAAATAATGCATGAATATTCAGTGATGAAACAGCTGGTATCCGCACTTCTAGATGAACTTAGAAACAAGGATGTCAAAAAAGTCAAAGAAATCAGAATCGAGATAGGAGA
Organism: Thermoplasmatota archaeon; assembly: GCA_051745305.1. Lineage (GTDB taxonomy): Archaea > Thermoplasmatota > Thermoplasmata > Halarchaeoplasmatales > Halarchaeoplasmataceae > Saliniplasma. Next base: position 1,533 of record JBNJDY010000078.1, on the reverse strand, counting down.
GTTAACATTTTTAGGTGAGCAGCAGTTGAAGTTCGCTCACGAGGTACTCAGTAAAGATAACATACTAGAAGGTTCAGAACTAATAGTAAAAACCAAAGATGCTAAAGTCAAATGTAACAATTGTGGTTATGAAGGAGGAGTATCTTACTCTAACGATCCCGGATTTCATTTTAATATACCAGTTATATCTTGTCCAGAATGTGGCGAAAAACCTGAAGTGATACAGGGCAAGGAAACCATAATAACCGGAGTAACAGCTGAAGAGGTGGATTGAGATGGATATAGATTTAGAACAGTTTAAGTTTAGAGATAAGGAAAGAGCAGATGAGATATTGAATGAACTTAAGAAAGCAGATGAAGATATCACGGTTATGCATGTATGTGGAACCCATCAAGATACATTGGTTAAACACGGGCTCGAACCTATTTTAAATGAGGTAGGCGTCGATATCAGACAGGGACCTGGCTGTCCAGTATGCGTTACGAATCAAAAAGAGATCGAAGAGATAATCAAATTATCAAAAGAGGGGATCACCGTAACTGCTTTTGGAGATATGATACATGTTCCAGGTGTAGATTCTTCACTTAGTGATGCAAAAAGCGAAGGAGCCAAAGTGAAAATTGTTTATGGAGTCGACGACGCTGTGAGATACGCTGAAGAACATGACGAAGAAGTTGTTTTCATGAGTGTTGGTTTCGAAACTACCACGCCTTCGATAGCTTCTGCGATATCGAATCAACCTCCTGAGAATTTTAGTATTTTAACTTGTAATAGGGTAATTCCACCTGCATTAAAACTAATTTTAGAAACGGGAGAGATCAGTCTAGACGGTCTTATAGAGCCTGGTCACGTTAGTGCGATCATAGGTACGAAACCATATGAACCATTATCGCAAAAATTCAAGATCCCACAAGTAGTTGCTGGTTTCGAGCCTCTAGACTTGTTATTAGCAGCCCTACTACTCGTCCGTCAGAAGCAAGAAGGTCGTGCTGAAGTCGAAAACGAATATGATAGAGTAGTTAGACCTGAAGGAAACTTAAAGGCTATAAACGCCATGGAAACGGTCTTCAAACCAAAAGATGTAGAATGGAGAGGGTTCCCTTCTATCAAGGACTCGGGTTTAAAGCTTAGAAAAGAGTACGAAAAATACGATGCTAGAAAAAAATTTGAGGATATTCTAGAAGATGTCTGGAAAAAAGAATACGATGAACCTGAAGGTTGTCTCTGCGGAGAAGTTTTGAGAGGCATAGTTGATTCAGAAGAATGTCCCAAGTTTGCTGTTGAATGTACACCTCAGAATCCTATAGGTCCATGTATGGTTAGTAGAGAAGGGGGATGTAACATCGCCTTCAGATATAAACGTAAAAAATGAGGAATAGGATGCATTAAGATTAGAGAATCACATAAATCTGAAAAGAAAGTCTGATATAGTATAGTAGGAGGTTTGTTTATTATTTGTTTAACAAATGCACATTTGAATATATGTAAAACATAACCTTCGAAATAAGTGTTATGAAAATGAATAGCTCTAG
>JBNJDY010000077.1:0-6497 GCA_051745305.1 Thermoplasmatota archaeon | reverse complement strand
GTTTATGAACTCTTGGATATGATAGTCGTATACCCCGTGGAAAATGAACATAATTACACGGATAAAAAAGGGAGAGTACTTCCTGATGCGTATCTGGTCAAGAAAGGAAGCACCGCCGAGGACCTAGCTTTTGAAGTTCACTCCGATATAGGAGAGGGATTCATAAGAGCCATAGATGCACGCACCGATAGAGTTATAGGTCGTGATCATGAATTGAATGATGGAGATATCATAACGATAGTATCGAAGTGATCGTAATATGATTAAGAGAAAAGTAAGGATATTATCTGGATCTTATAGTTCCCAGGATAATGGAGTTATTATCGAATTATTTGGGAGGACTGAACAGGGCGAGTCGGTCACGTTGTTGTATGATGATTTTAAACCTTATTTTTATCTTGTAAACCCGCCTAATGAAATCGTTAAGGAATTGGAAAGAGATGATGAGATAATACGGTTAGAGAACCGCGAACTTTGGGTAGATGGAGATGTAGAATCCTGTAAAAAGATTATTTTGAAGTATCCTTTCAAAGTTCCAGGATACAGGAACAAATACAAGAGTGATTGCAGAGTCTTAGCCGCGGACATCCCATACATTCAGAGGTTCATCTACGATAAGGACCTAGGTTCCACAGTTATCATCGAAGGGAAGCAAATCGATAATGGGAAATACACAACTGAACTAGTTATCGATGTGGATGAGTTCGATGAATCAGAGCCTCTAAAACCCGAGTTGAAAATACTCAGCTTCGATATCGAAAACAGCCTTGAAGATAATAGGATATTCACTATATGCTGTGTTGTAGATCATAAAGGAGAAAGGTCAAGTAAAAGTTTTTACGGCGATGAAAAAGAGATGATCGAAGGTTTCCGAGATCACGTAAATTCGGTTGATCCAGATGTTATAACCGGTTACAACATCAACGGATATGATATACCTCTATTAGAGAATCGCGCTGAAGAGAAAGGCATCGGAAGTTTAACTATAGGTAGGGACGGGAGTGGTCTAAACAAAGTGGGAAATCGATTTTGGAGGATCAACGGTAGGATAGTCGCCGATGCTTGGTGGAGTGTTCGTACAGAGATGAATCTCAAAAGAGAAACACTGGACCACGTATCTAAAGAACTGCTTGGAAGAGAGAAGGATGATGTCGATCCTAAAAAGATAGATGAGGAATGGGAGAAGAATCAAGAAAAAGTTATCGATTACTGTAGTCTAGATGCAGAGTTAGCCTTGGAGATCATCCTTGAGTTAGAGATAATGGACAAGGCTATGGATATGGCTACTGTCTCTAAACTTCCTGTAGATGAGGGATTGAATGGAAGGACTTCCACCCTTGTAGATTCTATATTGATCAGAGAGGCGGATAGAAAAGATATAGGAGTCCCACTGACCAGCCATACCGGAAAGAGGAGTAAGATCAAGGGGGGCTACGTCCACTCTATAGAACCTGGGTTATACCATTGGGTGAGCGTCTTAGATTTCAAAAGCATGTATCCTAGCATAATCATGGAGAATAACATCTGTTTTACTACTTTATCTAAACAAGGAACCATCGAAAGTCCCACCGGTGCAAGATTCTTACCGCAAGAGCAGAAAGAAGGGATACTCCCTGGCATATTGAAACATCTCATGGATGAAAGGGATCTTGTTAAGAAGAAGATGAAAGAAGCAGATGATGAAAGGGAGAAAGATTACTACAGCGGCTTACAGGCTGCTATAAAAGTTTTGATGAACTCCTTCTATGGTGTCTTCGCTTCTTCCTTCTACAGGTTTACGGATAATAGGATCGGTGAAAGTATAACAGCGTTCGCTAGGAAGAACATCAAAGAATTGATAGAAGAATTGGAAGATGATGATCTGAAAGTGATATACTCGGATACGGACAGTGTATTTTTCAGATCCCCTAAGGAAAATCTTGAAGATACTATCGAGATAAGTCGCAAGATCGCTGAAGATTACAGTAGAGGTGCGATCATACTGGAATTTGAAAAGGTTTTAAATCCATTCTTCAGCCATGGCATGAAAAAAAGGTACGTGGGAAAAATCATCTGGCCGGAAGAAGATATGCTCGTTAGGGGGTATGAACTCAGGAGGAGTGATTCATTCGAAGCCCAGAATCGAGCTTTAGAAGATGTGTTCCAGCATATATTGGATGACGATATCGAGGGGGCTATCGAGACCGCCAAAAGATGGATAGAGAAAACCAAAAACAGTGATGTAGATCCTGAAGAATTGGTGATATCTAGAACTTGTAAAAAATACAGTTATTACAAAAACCCTGAAAGTATGCCCAACGTACAGGCTGCAAGGAAGATGGAGGAAAAGGGTTACGAGTTCACCCCGGGTATGAAAGTATCTTGGATTGTTACAGATGCTAATAGGTCACCGCAGGAAGTCGAGCCTTGGCTGCCGGACCTAAGACTTGAAGGAGAACCTGATTGGGACTATTATGCACGGAGGATAGCTAAAACTTTATCAAGAGTTACCGACGTCTTTGGATGGGATGAGAAAGGTTTACTAGCAGGGAATAAACAATCAGATCTGTTCTCTCAAAAGTTTAAGAAAGAGGATAGGAAAAGTAATGTAGGGAAGGAAGATAATAAAGAAAAGACTGAAACTAAAAACAAAGAAAATGTGTCTTTAGAAGATTTTATGTGATAAATATGGATATTATTTTTCACCAAAAAGGTTTATTAAATAAACTGCGGTATCGAACACTATGTTTCTTTCTAGGCAGGAAAAAGAACCTTTGATCACATTATTTTTGATATTTATACTCATTTTTTCTTCATTTACATTACTTGCTGATGTTTCTCAGTCAGCTACAGGTACTGAACTGCATGTAGAATTTAATAGTCCTAACGAAGGAGACATATGGACTGGAGGTGGCGAACAGAATATATCCTGGACTTTGAACACCTCTCTTGAACTATCTGAAATCGAAGTTGTTCTAGAATACGTTTCTGAAGGTGAAGGTCCGTATCTTATAGATAGATATGAAAAGGGCGATTTAACAAACTATTCGACAAATCACACCTGGACTGTTCCAGAGATAGATTCTGACGAGGTTTACATCATTATCCGTGCCGAAGGTGGAGGTTACAGAAGGTGGAAAATGGTTTCTATTGAAATCGACTCAACAGTACCTGAGTTCCTTTTCTCGAGTCCTAGTGAGGGAGGTTTATTACTCAGCGATTCTAATATCGAAATGACTTTCAGTGAAGAGATCGATCTTGATGATTTAAGGAGCAATTTTACTGTATATGGACCCTCGTCTACTGTGGATGGAACTATTTTCGGGAGGACTGTAGACGATAATTTCACTGTAGAATTTGATCCTGTGGAGGAATTGGAACCCAGCCCAGATTACTATATCGAAATATCTGGTTCAGTAAATGATAACAGTTATCCAGGTAATTCACTCGAGATCGATCTTACGGTCAATTTTACTGTTAAAAGAGGACCACCTCTGGTTGAAGTTTGGACAAGTGTTGAAGATGAGATCAGGATAGGAAACACAACTGAAATCGGTTGGAGTGTTGATCAAGATGAACTGATAAATGAACCGATCAATATTTCCTATACAGTAGATGGTGGGAACACGTGGATAAATATAGCTAGTGGACTTGAAAACGAAGGAAGCTATATATGGGAAGTGCCGAAGGAACCAGTCGTTGATTATCCTGTTTCCAATGTTTTGGTAAATGTTTCATGTGAAAATGAATACGGTTTTATCGGCTATGGATATTCACAAAGTTTTACGGTATACGAGAATTTGAAGCCCGTGGTAGAAATTGAAAGACCGTATGAAGATCTTGTTTTAGTAGAAGGTCAGGAAACTGAAATCCGTTGGAAGGCTAACGATGACGTACAATTACCAGAGAATCCCATTACTATATCGATTTCAACTAATGGAGGCAACAGCTGGAGGGTTATCAGTTATGATGTTGAAAATGACGGTTTATATCAATGGAAAATAGATACCTCAGCGGAAAATGCCGTCATCAATGTGAGCTGCACAGATAGTGATGATTCTACAACATGGTCACACTCTGACGTATTTACGATACTCGAAAAGAATCCACTTGAATTATCCTTGGACCCTGATAAAGAAAAATATCACACTAGGGAACAAATCAACATAGGATGGGTTTCACCACCTATGGTAGACGATTACCAACATATGAGAGTCAGTTTCAGTGATGACGGTGAGAGTTGGAGTGTGATGAACGAAGTCGAGCCAGGTGAGAATACTGCATCAATTAGGTTCCCTTTTGCCATGTCATCTCAATGTAGAATAATGCTCGAAGTGGTAGATGATTCAGGAACTATTTATTCGGTAGTGAGTGAAGAATTCGAAGTGTTCCCAGAGGTTAAAGAGGTTACTTGGTCAGAACTGGGAGATTCGACGATGATCCATATCTCCTTCGGTAGTTACGTTAGTCGAGGTTTGATTGAAAGCTGTTTGTACTTGTACAAGGATGGAGAAAAAATCGAAGTTTCTCGGAATGAAGTATTAGCAATGTCCGGCTCCGACATCGTATTAATTAAAGATGGACTTCCTGAAGGAAATTATAATATTGAACTAAATTCATCGAGTTCTAACGTAGAGTTCGATGAAAGGATCATCTATCAATTTGAAATAGGTGAACGAGAAGAGAGGGGTTATGTGACATACTGGCCCACATTGTTATTAATACCTTTGATAGCTTTCTTACTTTATACATATAAAATAAAACTAAACTCGAGCACTTCGAAATCGAAACAGAGATCTTGGAAATGATCTTAATCTTTTTCAGCAACCACTATCCATGTCTTTGAATGATCATCAGGTAGATATGGTGAAAAATCACTTCCCTCGACGTGTTTTATCTCGTCGAAACCAGCATCCCCCAGGATATTTTCGATCTCGATTTTCGGGAACAATCTAAGGAGTATCTCATATTCTCCTTCTTTTACATCACCGTTCTCTTCAAAATGAAAGTCTTCTGTTATCTCAAGTAGTTTTTTTTCTGCGTGATAACTGATCCTATTCATTCTCCAAATCGTTTGACCTTCTGGAGGTTTTCTGATAGGGTTGTATTTTTTATCTCCCTTCTTGAAATCCTCTTCTGGAGGGACGTAAAGTTCAATACCTAATGCTCCACCACTTTTTAGATGTGCATAAGCTTTAGCTAGGAGTGAATCTATCTCATCCCTTTCTACAAAATGATGGAAATCACCTGTTGAGACGAAAATGAAATCGAACCTTTTATTCAAACTAAAATGTCTAGCATCGTCCTGAACTATTTCGATATCCTTTAAATTCTTGTTTTGAATACGTCCTTTAACCAGATATATCATGGCTTCAGTAAAATCCAGACCCGTAACGTCAAAATCTCTTTCAGCTAATCCTACAGTAAGCTCCCCCGTACCACACATCAAATGAAGTACTTCTTTACCATAATTCGAAGCTATATCTGCCCAAATCTCAATTTCATCTTCTCTATCCGGGAAAAAATAATCGATAGTATCTGCACGGAGAGCATAGATCTCTTTCATATCTGCAGGTCTTGAACGTTTCATGGCTATAAAAAAAATCCAGGATATTTAATGGTTTGGATGGATTATGACATTTCAAACTGAAACGATACCTTTATCGGTGATTTTGCATTTTGTATAACGGCGTTCTGCCATAGAACGATGCTTCATTACAGTGCATTTCCTGATATGGGGGCCCAGTTCTTCAAATTTAAGGATAGTTTTAGCGTTATGGTACAATATATGTCCTCCTAGGGGTTTCGTTGTATCATCCCCTCCATATACCTGGGTTGTGACTAACACGGGTATATCTAGTTTTCTTGCCACCTTCATCAGTTTGATCAGCATTCTACCCAACCTAGCTGACGTTTTCTGATGTTCCCCATCATTTAACCGAGTTCTATAGAACACCGTCATGCTATCGACCATGACGGCTCCAACATTCATATCATCCCTTAAAGCTAGATTGACGATGTTGTTCAACTTTTCTTCCTGTTCGGAAAACGAACATGCCCTGAATATCAAAGTATTGTTCATGACTTTTTCGTACTTGTCTGACGAGATCTGTTTCAGACGTTCCATGGAAACTCCTTCCGTGTCCAGAAAGGCAACTTTTTTACCATCTAACGCCACATTTCTTGCGATCTGAAGGCAAAGATTGGTCTTACCAGTTCCTCCTCCACCGAACAACTCCGTAATCGTTCCTGATTCTATTCCTCCGTCGAGTAGTTCATCGATGGCGTTGCAGCCCGTTGGTATCTGCATGGTACTCCCAGTTCTATTCACCATATTATGTTTTATGGTTATCGTTTAGTTAAACTCAATTAACGGGTAAATTTTATTTGCAAGTAGAAGATAGGGAAGTCGAAATAAGCTCTTCTCACTGCGAGGGTAGCCAAGCATGGCCAAAGGCGCAGGACTTAAGATCCTGTCCCACAGGGGTCCAAGGGTTCAAATCCCTTCCCTCGCACTA
>JBNJDY010000076.1:0-6826 GCA_051745305.1 Thermoplasmatota archaeon | reverse complement strand
GTAGGTGAACCAACAACGATAGTGTCACCGGGATCTAGTAATATTTTGCTGATAAGGTCTAGGGCCTGCTGAGAACCATGAGTTATCAAAATATTCTCCTTATCCACATCCATACCCCTTTCGGTCATTTCTTCTGCAAGTACTTCTCTCAAGGGTGTTATTCCCTCAGTAGAACCATACTGCATCACACTTTCTGGCATATTATCCATGAGCTCGTTTATCAACCTGCGTGTACTTTCTACGGGGAATGCATCTGGATTTGGTAACCCACCTGCAAAAGAGATTATACCCGGTTTCTGAGTTAACTTGAGCAGTTCTCTTATCTCAGAGGCTTTCATGGATTTTGCCCTTTCCGAAAATATATCATCACATTTCACCATATATATCAGCAATATAAGAAGGGCGCCCCTTATCTTATTATTTTCGGTCACATCTAACCTAAAACTTCACCAACTCTTTTATCGAATTCAGCAAGAAAATTATCCTTCTTATCTATTGGAACTGTAGCACCTGCTGCGATATCGTGTCCCCCACCAGAACCTCCAAATTTCTCCGATACTTTCCTACACAACTTTCCTAGGTCTAATCCATTATTGACCAATTTTTTCGTCCCTCTAGCAGATATATCTACATTGTTTTCCAATTCACATAGACCTAACGTTGGTTTACTCTGGTTAAATATATACAACATTGATAAACCTGCTAACTCGCCCTTCCTTTCCTTTTTCTCTTCGAAAAAGTACTGAATGTTCTCTTTTTCTATGGGTCCATTGTCTTCCAAGCTGTGCAGTCTTTCGATCATCTCTTCTCTATAACTTTCACGGATCTCTTCCGCTTTTTTAAGGGCATTTTTGTCACCTAGGCAGATAGACATCCCTAAACCAGCTTTTTTTGTACGTGCGGTGGAATTCAGTAGTTTATAAAGTATATCTACAGACAAACCATACCTTTTAGAAGAATAGTGTGGGCCTCTTATACTATCGATAACATGAGATGGAATGTCATTTTCAAGCAGAGATAGAACAAGTAATGTATTCAATTTTCTTTCAGCTTTACTAGATACATCATCTACGGGAGTTTCGTGGTCTATGTCAACATCCTCTAAAATCCTATCGACCTCTTTTTCCCTACCTGATATCCCAGGGAAATAGGGATCGCATGCTTTCAATAAAGCATCCCTGATGTTTTTCCCATCTATGAAGAGTCCATCGTTTTCAACAAGTTCTTTTTCATCTAAAGCATCATTTAGTAAAGATTCATTTAGGCCTGTAAAACCTTCTATGTTCTGTTTGTCGGCGGCGGCCCCAGCTAGCCCATACAATGATAAAGAAACGTTTTTTTTATCATATATCATCGACAAAATCAAAGCAAGGGTTGCACCACAAACTTCATCGGAACCGTCGATCCCATGATTATGGGGATTTATGAAAACGTGTTCCTCATCTTTGCTTTCAACATCTTCATCAACTTTATGATGATCCAAAACTATCACAGGCTCATCTATCTTTTTAATTTTCTCTAAATGACTGTTACCTATATCTGTTAAAATTATCGGGAGATCTTTTGGTAATTTTTCTGGTAGTTTACTGACAAATCTAGCGTGAAATCCCTTATTTTCCCTCATCAATGTGAGTGCCAAAACAGAAGCCGCTGAAATTCCATCGCCGTCGTAATGTGATATTATCCTGAATTTATTGTAAGAATTTAAAATCCCTAAAGCAGATTTATATTTTTTCTCTAATCCCTTCGGTAATTCTACCACATTCCCTCCCCTACGTTGATTATTGTGTAAGCATCTCTGCTATATCTATGGAATATCTCCAATCTTCAGGAATGTCTCCTTTTCTTTTATAGTATTTAGACAGCCGTCTTATTTTAGATTCGATAAGTTGGAGACCACGTTTGTTTTTTAGGTCCTTCCGATTATCCTCGAGATGTTCATGGAGGTTGACAGCTTTTTCCATCAAATTAATAAGGTCCTCTGGGAAATCCATGTAAACCTCATTTTCTTTTAATATCTCAGTAACATCTTTACCAGCAGCTAATTTTACGTTAGGTACAGCATACTGGTCTCTAAGTATCACTCCAATCTCACTTGGGGTCCTTCCTCTTTTGAACAATTGAAGTACTTTCTCTTCGATCTCTTCTGATTCCATCTTCACCCATTCAGGATTAGATGTAACATAGGGGCGTGTCGAGCCTGATCTTCCGCGTTTTGAACTGTGCATTCTAGACATAGTAAACCTCCGAATAAACTCGGGATTCGATTCATATATGTTCTAATACTTAAAAGTGACTGTTGTTGTGATATATAAATAGGTTTCGAAACATGCAAAATAACCAAATATGACTTTACATTTGTAGGAACTTATGGGTTTCTTGGATAAGTTACTTGGTCGAGATTTTAAGACCGTGGTATTATCGCTGGACGGTGTACCGTACAGTTTTATAAAAGATATGTACAAAAAGGGAGAGTTCAAACATTTGGGTTCTCCTGAATATCAAAAGATGAATTCAGTTTATCCAACGATCTCGTCCGTTGCATGGTCATCTTTTATGACCGGAAAAAATCCTGGAAAACATAACATATATGGTTTTGTAGACAGAAAGTCTAATAGTAAAAATTTACAGATATGCAATTCGAAATATCTAAAATCCCAGACACTTTGGGAGTATCTCAGTGAAAAGAAAAAAAAGGTATTTGTGATGAATGTACCTTTGACCTACCCTCCAAGAAAAGTGAATGGTAAACTTGTATCGGGTTTTCTATGTTCGGACTTGATAAAGGGTACGTATCCAAAGGAGTTTGCCTCGGAACTTTATAAATTGGGTTATAAGATCGATGCCGATTCATCACTAGCACTCGAAAACCTAGAGAAGTTCTTAAAAGATATCGATGAAACTTTTGAAGCTAAAAAAAGAGCTATGTTCAATTATCTGGATGATAACTATCACTTTATGATATTCCATTTCATGGCCACCGACCGTATCAATCATTTCATGATGGGGAATTATCTAGATGGGGACAAATATGCGGATAAGTTCATTTCATTTTATAAGAAAATCGACCATATGGTTGGACTTTTAAAGAAAAAGTTAGATGAAGATGATAAACTTTTAGTTGTTTCAGACCACGGATTTACAAGATTGGAACAGGAAGTTCAGCTCAATAGATGGCTGATGGAAGAAGGTTATCTAGAAGAGGTCAAAGATTTCTCTAACATAACTAGAGAAACAAAAGCATATAGTTTGATTCCTGGGAGGATATATATCAATCTGGAAGGAAGGGAAAGGAACGGTAGCGTATCAAAAAAGGAATACAACTCACTTAGAGATGAATTGATTGAAAAATTAAGTAACCTCCGAGACCCTATGTCGGGACGTGAGATCGTTGATAAGGTTTTCAAACGTGAGGATATATATTCGGGTCCATACGAAACAAATGCACCAGATTTACTTGTTCATCCTAAAGATGGGTACGACTTAAAAAGTAAATTTGGCAAGGTCGATTTCATGAGTAAAGGTCTTCGAAACGGGATGCATACATACGATGATGCTTTCGTTTACTGCTCTGAGCCACTATCTGCTGATAAAGCGAATATCATAGATCTTTATCCAACTATTTTAAAGATGATGAAAGTAAAACCCCCTAAAGATCTAGATGGACGTTCTTTGCTATAAGAGTCAACGTCCACGTACCTTTTTACGCACAGCTTCAATATATTCTTGTTTCTTAGGTAAATCCAGTTCTAATTCTCGTGCTAACAGCAGTAAAGCAGCTTCGATTTCTATATTCATCTCATCCTGTTTAACATTCACACGGGACATTACCTCCTGTCGATTTAGATGACTGTACATAACCACATCATCCAACATACTCTGAAAAATTGGTTTCTTCTTTTCTTCAAGGATCCTTTTAGATGGTTCAAAACCCAGCGGTATATTGACGTTTGAAGGATCGAACATAGAACGAACTGTGTCATCCTTTAGCTTTACTAAACCTTCCTTTCGAGCTATCTTCAGAAGTTTTTTAGCTTCACTAGATGTGAACCACCCTAAATCTGCAGGAGGACCGTATATGAACTCATCCTTATCAATTTCTTGAGCTCCCGCTCTTTGGAATATGAAGGCTATCGTATATTTCAAATCCTTGCTTGCCATTTTATCGAATCCTCTAGACCTAGTATGACTCCATCTACTTTATCCTCATATAAATCGATTTTATCTATATCGATTTTCCCTCCTATGTAAAGCTCATGACCTTTATCTGGTATGTAATCTAAAAGGGCAGTATCAAAATTTTTATCGCTCAAATCGTGGATAACTATCGTATCTATTCCAGTTTCAACAGTTTCTACGATCAGTTCTTTTATATTGGTTTGTTTAATCTCATTAGATGGTGAGATGACTCCATCTTTATAATCTATACAGAAGATCATCTTATCACTGATTCTGGATGATTCGTTCATCAGGTCGATCGAATACATCGTTTTAGTTGATATGACTATTCTGTCTGCCCCAGCTATGTATCCGTCTGTAATCGTTGCCGTATCCCTAGCTCCTACGTCAGCCCAGACTTCTCTACGAGTGCTGACTTTTCGTATAACTTCCGATTGCAGACCTCTACTTTCTATCCCATTTAAGTCTAAAAGGTAGATAATATCATAATCACTTAAAAGGGATAGAACATCATTATAGTCTAGGTTATTACCACTTTTAGAATAATGTTCGTAATGTCCGTTCTTGACGGTCACGGGTTTACCGCCTTTGAATGATATCGATGGTATGACTTTCATGGTTGGTAATTTGACAACCTCTTAATAAAAGGATTGCCTATTAGTGGATCAGGTGCTTTAGATAAGCTAGAAGTTGATTGAGAGATAAACCTTTGTCCCATTCCATTTTAAGGTTACCGTGAACCGTAGTTTGCATATATGGTATCTTCCTCTGGAGGACTTGATGTTTTTTCTTCATGCCATCTATTTTCATAGTATATACTTTCCATTTATCTCCTCTCTGGCCTTTCAACCTATAAGCATAAAGGGGAAGAACGTTGCTGTCCATACACACTTTTTTCATCCATTCCGCCTGTTCATTCAACCTACCTTCATTCCTAAAATAGAGTACATTTTCCTTGGATGATTTTACCTCGATAGGGAAAGATATCTCACCTCTTAAGGCTATGAGGTCTATACCAAGGCTTCCACCGGCTCTGACGACAAGGAAGGGTATATCGTGAATCGCTCGGTATCCTTCGAGTTCTTTATCACTGCAGGTTTTCGTGGCATTACAGATAACCTCCTCATCCCCAGATAAAATTCCCTTCAACTCTCTTTCATATTTACCGACGGCCATCGTTTTTAACAGTGCAAGTATGTTATATATATTTATCAATAAGAGGTGACTGAAACTAAGGTCTTAACCTGGAAGTGTCTCTTGGGAACAATATCGCTTCTCTTATATTTGATAAATCAAGCATCTGTTGAACGAATCGATCTAGACCTAGACCTATACCACCGTGTGTTGGCATACCGTATTTAAATGACTTCAAGTAATCCTCGAATTCGTCTTCATTAAGACCTATCTCCTCCATCTGCTTGACAAGAATGTCGTACCTGTGCTCTCTTTGTCCACCGGATACTAATTCTTGACCTTTGTATTCAAGATCAAAATAAGTGGTTAGTGATGGGTCGTACTCTTTTCTCATAGCATAGAAAGTACTCTCTTTGAGTCTTGTCGGAAATTCTGTTATGTAAAAGAAATCAGTATCGTAATTTTCTTTGACATAATCACCAAGCATCTTCTCAGCTTCCGTGTCTATTTCCGGTTCGTCTTCCCATTCCTTCCCCAAATCATGTAATATTTCGATGCAGCCTCTATGGGTTATCTTCTTGATCGGATGCTCGGGAATTTCTAGATCAACACCAAGTTCTTCGAGCTGTTTGTGTCCCTGTTCTTTTACATGTGAAAGTGAATGGCTTACCATATAACTAGTCATGTCCATGATATCGTCGGATCCGTCTATAAATGACATCTCGAAATCGACCGAAATGAACTCAGAGGTATGTCTTATTGTATCAAAATCCTCGGCTCTGTAAGCCGGTGCTATCTCGTAAACCCTTTCGAATCCAGCGGACATCAATATCTGTTTGAACAGCTGTGGACTTTGAGCTAAGTGTGCCCTCTCTTCATAATAATCAACGTCGAATAAAGTGGCACCACCTTCAGCACCTGCAGCTACTACTTTTGGAGTACTGACCTCTAGAAAGCCCTCCTGTAAAAAGAAATCTCTCATGCCCTCGATCAAAAGGTTCCTCAATTCGAAGATATTCCTCTTATCCCTTTTCCTTAAATCCAAGAAACGGTTATCCAATCTTGTTGGAAGTTCAGCGTCAACTTTGTCAACAACACCCAGCGGGAGGGGTTTCTCAGCTTCACTTACGACTTTGATCGATATAGGATGTACTTCATATCCAAGGTCTGTTTGGTCGGTATCGGTTTTCTTACCTTCTATTTCGATAACACTCTCTCTCGGGATGCTAACGATATCCTCGAACTCATCTTCGCCGATCTCCTTCTTAACCAGTACTACTTGGAATACATCCTTGCGGTCTCTAACTTTTAAAAAAGCGATCCCTCCAAGGTTCTTGACTTCCTGTAACCATCCGGCCAGTTTACATTTCTCACCGTCCTTCAGTTCTATCGCGTCCGTTGAATGAATTCTTTTCATGTTTAACCTAATTTATGTTCCATGTATAAAAGCCTTTCATGAACTTGTAATGTCTATAATTTAGTAGAAGTGACATCCTCACCCACCAAACCTGAC
>JBNJDY010000075.1:0-6921 GCA_051745305.1 Thermoplasmatota archaeon | reverse complement strand
TTGAGGACGGTAAAATCTTTGAGTAGTAATTGATTCGTGATAATGTTAAAATCGGTAGCCCCACCTCTATCCAGTAGGAAACCGAATGCAGTGCCGATGAAGAAACCGATGACGAGCTGTTTTTTCCTGTTGTCGTGAAGTCCTTCAAACATCTAGATAACCCCTCCGTAAAGTAAAAAAGCAGTCAGTATCCCACCAATGAAGAAAAACAAGAATGCCAACCAGCTGCTCAGTGCAAGCTGTATAGTCCCGCTTATGCCGTGGCCGCTTGTACATCCACCGGCCATACGAGCACCAAAACCAAGTAGTATACCTCCTATTAGAGCACCTATTAATCTGATAATATAGCTTGAACCTATGGTCTCTTCCCATACCAGGGGTATCATCTCGATTCTGAAACTTCCGGATATGATCGAAGACAGAAAAGCACCTATAACGACTCCGAATACCAGCATCCATTCCCAATCTATTTTCGGTACGAATTTTTTGTAGTATGGTTTCTCTTCTACCTTTTTCCCTCTAACAAACTTTTCCAACATCCCGAATGTCCTGGCATATGCGGTAGAACACCCTATAGCTTTGTTAGATAATATAAAGCTCAGCCATACCAGTACTCCGATACCTACCCCAACGATGTACGGCGACCATAAATCATCTGTTAATGGATTCATCTTGATCCTCTAATTAATTATATTTGACATCATATATGACACTTATCGATGCAGTTCTGATAGGATTTATGATAATGAGAACTTATGCTATATCTGTAAAACTCTTTTATCTACACATCTACGAACAGTGTAAACGACGGGGGTGAAATGTTTCATCCAGAAATTTCCACCCTTTATGTTAGCTGATTCCCCTTCGACATACAAGCGATCCAAATCTTTTTCCTTAGCCCAATCAACGGCTTTTCGTAACAAAGCAGTGCCAATACCCTTTCTACGAAAATCTGAATCTACATAAGCTCCAGCGATACGTCCAGTTTTCTTATCCGCAAAAAGTTGTGTTTCAGCATCATCGATTTTCAGGTGTATATAGCCCACTGGTTCACCATCGATAAAGGCTGCTATAATATCGCCTTCTACCTTCTCACCAAAGTCTCCATTGTCTTCTATTACCCAAAATAAAGGCGCCTTTTCGTAATACTGCATCTCTTTTTTATGCAATTTTTTGATCGAAGAAATCGAGTGAATTTTACGTACTGATATATCATGACTACTCTTTTCTGGCATGGAAAGGTCCCGCATCAACTCAAAATGTGTCATTCCGAATCCCAACCTGAAAAACTGAAATGAAAGTGCATGATCACGTGCCCAGAAGCTAAAAATATGAGAAAAGTATCGATTTTCCACCCATATCATCGACAATTCTTCGTACATCTTCTGATATATCATATCCCTTCTTTCTTGAAGCGAGGAGTGAGAGTAAAGTCCTAAAGAAAATGCTGTTCGCTCACCCATGAAATCATCAGCAGTCCCTGTTTCTATCATATATCCTATTAATCTGTCATCATCAAAGGCTGCTACTCCAGGATTATCAGATCTATCTGACAATTTAGAATGAACAAGTTCGTAAAGATCATCCTTTTCAGGTATGAGCGAAAGATTTTTTCTCTGTTCAGCATACGATTTAACAAATAAATTAGCCGCCTCCGAGATATGGTCTTCGCTGAATTTTTTGATATTATACATTATTATCCGTTCCTAAATAATCTGAATAACAAAATAAACTTTCCTATCTCTACTATTAGCGTTAATTATTAATGTATTTGATACATTCTCATTATACAAGGTGATGAAACATAGATCCCTTTGCCATAATGCTGATAGGAATATATTCCATATGCCTCTGGGGATACCATTATACATACTTCTTAGTCACAGGAAGGAAAGATGTGATCACTCGTCGAAATATGATTAATGAATCTATAGTGAGCTGGTTCGAAATAACCCTCAAAGAAAAGGACCATCTCTTGATGATTCATCAGCTTCGGAACATGATAATGTCGGTAACATTTTTAGCCACCACTGTAGTACTACTAATCGGTTTTCTTTTTGGTTTTAGCTCTACCTCGTTACCAGGCCCTTTTGGAAACGAAGGATATCCATTCTGGTTGATGATATTCACGTTGATATTTTCGTTCTTTAACCTTTTACTCTGTCTAAGACATTTCACCAGGATAACTTTCCTGATTCGCAGCGCACCAGAAAAACTGGAAGCTATAAGTGGAGAGAAAGTAGATGTATACCTAGCCAATTTGTTTATCAGGGGAAATCGGGAATACACCATGGGTAGAAGAAGTATGCTTTACAGCCTTATCGTACTCACGTGGCCACTTCATCCAGTTGTGTTTTTAGTTTTAACCATCGGTATGACGGTAGTCTTTGTTTTCAACTATGACTTTTGATAAAATGGATTTGAATATGCTTAAAGAATGGATCACATATTCTCGCCGTAGGCAAGTGCTGTTGGTTATAGGTATAGTCCTTATGCTTATCCTCAGTAGCTTCCTTGTATGGGCACTGACCCCGTTAGGACCTATGGAAGAAGCTCAAGATGCCATGGAATCTGATGAACGTGTGACGGTCAATACCGATAATTGGTTAGTTTTCAAACCGGTGGAAGATGATGTAGATACGGGACTAATAATATATCCCGGTGCTCGAGTAGACCCTAGATCTTACGCCCCTACCGCTGGAGAGGTTGCAGAAGAAGGTTTTTTGGTAGTGATAGCACCCATGAGGCTAAATTTAGCTGTATTCTCACCAAATGCAGCCTCGGACGTCATAGACTCGTTCCCAGAACTTGATAGATGGGTGGTGGGAGGACATTCGTTGGGAGGTGTAATAGCGGCTAGATATGCGGAAAATGAAGCAGTCTATGGATTGGTATTATGGGCATCTTACCCTAATGATGATCTCTCAGATTCAAACCTACCCATTATTTCTATCTACGGTTCTAATGACGGCCTAACCACTTTAGGAGATATTGAAGAGAGCAAAGAGGACTTACCACCAGACACAAGATACGTGGAGATAGAAGGAGGTAATCATGCTCAATTCGGTTGGTATGGTGAACAAAGAGGGGACAACGAAGCATCTATCAGTAGAGAAGAACAGCAGGACATCATAGTGAATGAGACCGTTAAATTTCTTAATGAGAGGAATGAGATTGGTTAACAATCATATATCGCTTCTTCCGTCTATCCAGAAACACTCGAAGTTGTATTCCTTTTCCACTTTTTCCATCAAAGCTTGAATACCTATTATCTCGGTGGCGTAATGACCTCCCATTATCAAAGGTAATCCCATGTCGATGGCTTCGTTATACGCCATGTAGCTTCTTTCACCGGTGATGAACAGATCGGCTTCTTCTTCTTTAGCTAAAGATACTGCACTTCCACCTTTGCCGGTCATTATACCCACTTTTTTCACTTTTTTATCGCCGAGATAGACGGTTGTTTCAGCTTCTAACTTCTCTGACAAAATCTTTGCAACTTCAGAAACCTTTTTCTTTTCTCCGAACTCAGCCATCAGACAAACTTCAGTTCCGTTATAATCGAAGAAAGTATCAACGGGTTCCGCGCCTACAGTTTTAGCTAATAATACATTATTACCGATCTCTTCATGTACATCCAATGGGAGATGAGATACGTAAAGTCCCATATCATTTTTTAAGAATAGTGAGATCAATTTGTAGAACTTCTTAGTTATACTTTTAACGCCACCCCAAATCATACCGTGATGTGTGACTAGTAAATCAGCACTCAGGTCTACAGCTTCCTTTATGATATCCCTTCGTGCATCCACAGAGAATGCCACTTTTTGAATCGAACTATCAGCATCAACTTGGATTCCATTATGCGTATCATCTTCGATTTCATCTACATTTAGATAATCGTTCAAATCCCTTACTAATTCACTTTCACTGATCATGTTTTTTTAGATTTAAACGGGTGTATATATCAATTTTCGCTTTTTTAAAATCTCACCAAACTGCCCTCTGTGGTCCACCTTTTCCAGTTCCCAATCCAGGTATCCTCACTTTGTTTTCGAATCTATCTATAATATCGGTAAGGACTATGGTCGTAGTCAAATATATTATGGCGATAATAGTGAAAATCTCCATGTAACGTGTGGTATCCGCAGCGATTAAATTACCTACTCTTGTAAGCTCGGGTACAAGGATGATATAAGCTAATGATGTGTATTTCAATAGATATATGACCTCGTTAGACCACGCTGGAATAGCCATCCTAAGACCTTGAGGTAATATTATGTTCTTTATAGATTGGAGCTTGGTCATCCCCATACTTCTCGAAGCTACCATCTGGCCGGATTCGATAGATTGTAATGCACCTCTAAAGTATTCAGCCTGGTAGGCTGCGCTGTTGATTGAGAATCCAAGTAGTGCGGAATAAAATGCGCTCGGGAAAGGACCGGGTATAGCATAATATATAATGAATATCTGGACCAGCATCGGTGTTCCTCTTATAGCTTCAATATAACCTACGCAGATACCTCGTATCAACCAGTTACCATAACTCCTTCCTAAAGCTAAAACTAAGCCAAAAACGAAACCTACTGCTAGAGATATAACTGTTAGAACCAAGGTAAGGGAATAACCCTGCAGAAGTCTTGGCCATATCTCTATGAAGAAGTCAATTATTTCCATCTATCATTCACCTGAATCTCCATATAATGTTGCGATCTTGCTCAAGAACTGTTTTGTCCTCTCTTTATCAGGATTCTCGAAGAATTTTTTAGGTGAACCGCTTTCGACCACCTTACCGTTCTCAAGGAAGATTATCTCATTTGCTACACTGCTTGCAAAACCCATCTCATGGGTAACAACAAGCATACTAACCCTGCCAGCGAGATTTTTCATCACTTCTAGTACTTCACCGATCAACTCAGGGTCGAGGGCCGAAGTTGGTTCATCGAACAACATGACCTTTGGGTCCATGGCAAGAGCACGGGCTATACCAACACGCTGTTTTTGTCCCCCAGAAAGTTGGGCTGGATACTGATTAGCATTTTTTCTAAGGCCAACCCTCTTTAATTCTTTCATGGCTTTTTCTCTTGCCTTTTCTTTCTCCATGCCTTTTACCTTTTCCAATCCGATACTTACGTTTTTTAAAGCTGTTAGATGGTTGAAAAGGTTGAAGTGTTGGAAAACAAACCCTATCTCCTGTCTAAATTTATTTATATCCTTCTTTGGATCTGTTACCTCTTCACCATCAAGCCAAACCTCGCCTTTATCAGGAGGTGTTAACTGATTTATACACCTGAGCAGTGTACTTTTACCAGTTCCACTCGGACCTATCACAACCTTTGTTTCACCTTTATCTAAATTGACAGAAACACCATTTAATACTTCTAAATCCCCGTACTTTTTATGAATATTTTTAACTTCTAACATTGCCATATTTTCTCACCTCTCATCTTTCCACCTCTACTTCGAAGCCCGCCATCCTGTATTTTTCTTCTATTAATCCTAATGTTTTGTTGGTTGAAAAGACTATAATGAAATATATCACTGCAACCAAAAGGAATATCTCTAAAGTTATATCGAAATGAATAGAGGATAACTGTTCTGCTCTTCTCATCAATTCCGTTATACCAATAGCTATCGCTATAGACGTGTCTTTCAACACTATAGTGAACTCATTAGACCAACCAGGGATAGAAAGTCTAAGTACCTGTGGTAATACAATATGTCTGATCGATTGGAGACGAGTCATTCCGATCGCTTTTGAGGCTTCTATCTGTCCTTCAGGTACAGAATTGATGGCGCCTCTGATTATCTGAGCCTGATATGCTGCACTTCTCAAACCTAAACCAAGAATAGCTGCGTAAATGGCGTCGATACGTAGTCCAAATTGACGTGGAACGAGCCATAACGATAAAAAGATGACAAGAAGAGGGATTCCTCTTAGGACTTTTTCATAAAGATAAAAAAGTTGAGAAAATAAAAAGATTTTATAGGCTCTGATGAAGCCCATTAGGACTCCAAGCACCGTTCCAATTGATAGACCCACAACTGTTAGGTATAAAGTGGTTTGTAACCCATCCCAGAATAAGGGAAGCATGTTAATGAGTCTATCCACCGCCATCAGTTATCACTTTTTTCTTATTTCAATTCTGATTTGGGTTAGTAAAGATATTCCTCTACAAGGTCATCCCAATCATCAGTGTCACGGATATTTTCTAGACCCTGATTGATATCTTCTCTAAGTTCATCATTATCTTGCTGAACTGCAAAAGCGTATTCTTCTCCGGTTTCATAAGTAAAGACTATTTCTACATCACGATTCGCCTCAAATGATAATCCAACTGGTCTATCTATTACAACAGCGTCTATCCTATTATTGATCAAATCACTTACAGCAAATGTATACCTATCATAGCTGCTGAAATCTTCCTCGTCGATGAGTCCTGTATCTATCAGTTCTTCTTGAACAACGTCGGCACCAGTAGTTCCCGTTTGTGCCCCCACTTCGTATCCTGCCAGATCTTCGATGCTGTTGACCTCTATATCTGAACCCTCTCTAAGAAGGATCGATTGGTCTGCTTCATAATATGGGTCACTGAAATCAACCTTTTCTTCTCTCTCTTCAGTTATCGTCATAGCTGCGGCGATAACGTCGATTTCACCGCCTTCCAGTGATGGTATCAATGTACCAAAGTCCATATCTTTTACTTCTACCTCATACCCTTGATCTTCCAATACAGTCTTGATAAGATCTATATCGAAACCTATTATATCACCTGTATCCTCGTCGATGTATTCGAACGGTGGAAAATCTGCGGAAGTGCCTATTACAATCGTTTCATCGTCATCTTCGATACATCCTGAAAAAGTAATCGCAGCTAACGAGAGTACTAGTATTAAAATTATACACATTACTTTCTTTCC
>JBNJDY010000074.1:0-7124 GCA_051745305.1 Thermoplasmatota archaeon | reverse complement strand
GCAGAGCAATTGTTTGATACCTTTATCTTTACAGTATTGTTCAAACGAGTGATTAGCGTTACCGTCCTTATTGCGCTTATTTGCGTAGAATTCAGTGCCATCTACAGGAATTTCGTTTTGAAATTCCTTCGATTCTCGGAACGAGTTCCGAGTAATGATCAGTTATGACTTCTCTTATCGGTTTAACATGTTGATATTTTTCAAAAGCTTGATTTAACAATTCGATCGATGCTTCACCACTTCTTCGATCATATTCACCACATGATAGGATTTTTCTACTAGCATCATCTAAAACAGCACAGACCCATAGTCTGTGCTTATTTTGATGCCAGTCCATATGAACAGCTGATAAGCTATGATTTCGTTCATATCTACTGGAAAATTCAAAAAATTTTCCATCGATTCTCGGAACTAGTTCCGAGTAATCTTATCCATGGTTTCTTTCTACCTTTTTTGTTATCGTTTTCTTTAGCCATGCTATTCTCCAGCAGTACCTGGTGAACCTTCATGTCTGCAATTTTGATTCCATCTTTTTTACGTAGATATTTAGCAATTGAATTAGCACCGGTATGGAGCTTATTCCAAGCACGGATTATCCGTTCATTGATGTCATCTGGATAATCGGCATATGGTTTTCTTCCAGGTTTTTTCAGTATCGGTATTTTTCCAGTATCTTTGTATTCCTTGACGAGCTATTGGATTCGACGTTGAGTAACGTCGAATTTCTCAGCAGCATAGGCTGTGGACAAACTATGGTATCTACTGGAAAGCTTAAAGGTTTCCATCGATTCATAGAATTTTGTAAATTCCATGTAACACAACCCATGAAATGATCTTTCGGATGTCTTCGTTAGATATTATCTGGAATTACAATCCAGAAATCGAAAGAATTTTCTAGAAAATTCATGTAGACGTTTCGGAATTATCGTTGATAATTCCAAAGGTCCGTGGAATGCATAGCATTCCAGTGGACTCCCATAAAATGATTATAAAAATCACTACTTAAACTTTGACGAAATTTTTTGCAGACAATACATTTCCATCGATATGATCACTCTAGATACATCCTTGCACCGAACACGAGTGTGAACTGCATTATAGGTATCGTTCCGATGAATTCGGGTATAGCTGCACCGATCTCATATGGTATAGTTGTAACCAGACCCACAGTAGCGATCGACAAAACCACGGAAGACAAAATAAAAGTGCCCCATACCGGTTCAACTAGATCCCAAATCTGGTCTACACCGAAAGCGGTGATCCCGCTCAGCGAAGTTATGAAGAACAGTACAGAAACCCAGAAGTGTGGCCCTCTACCCATGGGAAATACGCCCACTAATATCAGAAACACCATCCCAGCACCTAAGAAACCCAATCCGTAGTATCCAGTCCAGTCCTCAACGAATTGTATCATCCCGAACAGGAATATTATCCCCAATATACCTGTAATTATCAGACCGGCATTGAAAACATAGTTGTAAGGTGTTCCAGCTTCCCCTAGATGACTGAGAGCGTAGTCGGCCCAGTTAAACCAGGACCTATTGATCAATATCGATATCGTGATAAATACATAAGCTACAAAGGGTGCTAATAAACCACAAATCCCCGAAATTTCCTCCGGAATCAAATCTTCTAAATCTGTTACATCCATTTTCTCACCAACAAGGGTATTCCTCTTAATAAAGGAAATGGTTTACAATGATAAAAAAGTTCCGATATAGATTGATTTAGGATATCAATCGAAGCCAGTTTTATCTGGTAATATGGCAGATATGATCACGATGATCGGTCCTATTATCAATCCAGCCCATGCAAAAAAACCGATAAAACCGTATATCATCAACTTGGCTTTTTCTTTTCTATCTAAGACATCTTCGAGTGTTACACCCTTATGTATCAGTAGACTTCCTATCAATATCGGGATCAATGCAAATATTAAAGTTAGGATAACACCAGCACCTAAATCAGCTATCAAAGATGCTTTTACCATCTGGTATAATATCACAGTACCACTTCCGACATAGAGTAATCCACCAAAAGATAAAAGCCAGCCGTTGATATTTTTAGGAGTCCATCTCTCGTCTTTGGTAAGAACAAACGTTGAAAGGCCAACAGCTATTGTTAACAGCATAGGCGCAAACATTTCCAATAAACTCTGTCCTTCCCACATCCTAATTCTTACTATATCCAGCGGTACATTTATCCACTCTAAAATTCCGTAACGTTCTTCAGCTCCAACTGCCAATCCATAATTTCCATGATTATCGTTCTCATCAAAAACAGCGATGTAATATGTCCCTTCAACATCCACTTTCGAATCGTACTCTGCGATATAGTAGTAACTTGCAGGGGTGAAGGGTTCGTATTCAGCCTCATCTAGAACACCTGGTTCAGTGACGTAACCATAATCATCAGGCACTTCTACAAGTTCAGGTAACTCGCCGTCACTTCCCAACCCCGGTCCCATGATCACCAGATCAGGAATAAAATCAGATTCAACAGGTAAGTAAAGGATCGCTCTCAGTCTGTCTCCTTCATCGAATTCCATCTCGTAGTAATGTACACTTCCATGTGGCAGTTCAGAGTATATGGTCCAAGATTTAGTTGGGTCGTGTACGTGTACCGCATCCTCCAGACTATCGTTACCCTCTGTTACTATAGGTACGTGTCCCTGGACAGCGTTGATAGAAAGTAGAACGATCACGACGATGGTTAAAATGATAATCTTTTTCTGCACTGTCCGTTCACCCACTTATATTATGTATTGAGAGGTATATCAACTTTATCGAATCCTTAAAATATAGGGACTTCGATTTGTAAAACATGGAAGAATATGAAGAGACTGTAGAGTTCTGGGATGAAGTGTTCCAGGATGAAGTTGATTTCGATAAGAACCAACCGATATCCGTTGAAGAGGTAGAGGATGGCTTGAAATGGCTAGCTGAAGGTTCAAGTTCTATAATCGACTTCGGATGTGGTAACGGTAAACTTCTGTTGAGATGCTTGATGCTCGAGTCTGAAAGAGTTGTTGGAATCGATATCAGTCCAGAAGCTGTTTCAACAGCTAAAAGGTTGTCTAATGAAAGTGGATTAAAGGACAAAGCTAACTTCATAGTAGGCGGAATACCTACACTTTCAGATTTCGAAGAAAATAAGTTCGATGGAGGGATAATCTCTAACGTGCTGGATAATCTGTTACCGGATGATGGAAGACGACTTTTGAAGGAGTACAACAGGATCATAAAACCTGGCGGAAAGATTCTCCTAAAACTGAACGATCATATCAAGCCTGAAACTTTAGAAGGATGGGGTGCTGAAGAGATATCTGATGGTTTCTACAAAGAGGAAACCGGTCTATATTTCTGGAATCTAACGGATGATGATGTAGAAAAGTTGTTATCCCAACGGTTTAAGATACGAAAAGAGGTTCGTGTTGAGTTCAAAGAGCATGATCAGTTTAACAGGCTGTATTACCTTATCAACCGCTGAATGTATCGTTTGTCACGTTAATTATTTAACTAAAAGCATCTATTTATTATCGATTCGATGTTGGAAGACTTGATCAAAGAGTTGAAAGAGGGTGTCGATTTAGATATTTATTCAGTTGTCACTGAAGATGTAGAAAAAGGTAGGTTGAAGGATCAGTTTTATCTCCCGATCTATCTGTTAAAAGGTGAACAGAAGAAAAGATTACTCTACATGAGTGTTTATTTAGGGAACAAACCTTACTACAAGGGCTGGGTCGAGCTTTTTGGTATCAACAACGAACTTACTTTCAAAGGAGATAAGACCTTTTATTTCGGTTCTAACATCGAAAATAACTTGATAAGTTTGATATCTCAACATTCATCAGCCGGCGAGAAGCTATTCATCGAATACCAGCGTGACGAGGAAACATTATCCGCATCGAATAGAGGGATCCCTGAACCGTTAACACGTTTAGGTCACCTACTTTTTCAAAATGGGTATACCTGGTTCAAGGACTGGTACTTCGCTGAAGGGTTCAACGAAGGCGGTCAGAAACTCCAGGGGGAGAAACCAATCGATGAAGAGAGTAGGGAAATGCATCTTCAAGATATCGTAGATGATGCTCAAAAATTCTTGAACAGGTCTGAGGGGATAGATAAAGTCGAGAAAAATGCTGTTGAACGGGGGAAGAAACTACTGGAAGAGGTCCATAAATGAAAAGATCAAGTTTATCTCTGAGATTACTCAAAAAGATGTTCCCATCCCGTTTTATACTAGCTAAATTGACAAATTACCCGGTCATAGGTCCTGTCATGGATAAGGTGTTTTTCAAAGAGGATGACCTGATCTATCTACCTAAAGAGAGACACATCGAGTTGAACACGAGCGTTGAACTACATGACAACATAGTCCTCCCATCGAAGTTGGTCGAACATTACATCGAAGAGGCTGATTATCACTGGGTCATGGACTTCTGCATCTGTAGAGAATCTAACGAGTGCGAAGATTATCCCATAGAGTTGGGATGTTTGTTTCTAGGTGAGGCTGCTAGAGATATAGATTCCAGTATGGGAAGGGAAGTCACCAAAAAGGAAGCTTTGGAGCACGTTGAGAAGTGCAGAGAAGCAGGTCTAGTACACCTGATAGGTAGGAACGAGTTGGATTCCGTTTGGTTGGATGTGAGACCGGGTGAGAAGTTGATGACGGTCTGCAACTGCTGTCCATGCTGCTGCCTGTGGAAGATGATACCCGATCTTTCACCTTCTGTCAGCACTAAGATCAAGAGGTTACCCGGTTTAGAAATAAAAGTTAATGACAAATGTATCGGATGCGGAAAATGTGTGGATATCTGTTTCATCAACGCAGTCAAGATAAAGAACGGTAATGCAGTGATCAGTGAGGACTGCAGGGGATGTGGAAGGTGCGCTGAAGTCTGTCCAGAAGACGCTATAGAGATGATCCTAACAGATGAAGATTTCTTCGAAAAGTCAATAGAGAACTTGGATTCTGTTCTCGATATTTGATACGTAAACTTTCAGACCTAAAACTCTAAATAAAAAATAAAAGAAAGATTTTTGTGTATGATCGTAACTTGACTGCAGTTACTCACTCTTTCAGAGTCAGTGGTTCACCACAGCAGATGAACTTACATGGACCGCAGCCGCATTCTTCGATGGTATCTTCACATTCTTCGCATTCTTTGGTCACTGTCAACTCCAACCCACAGTCTTCGCACATATACACTTGTCCTTTTTCCATATCGTGACAATCTGTCATTTTATAATCACTCCCATAGTAAAATAACACGCTTATAGTTGTAAATAAAAGTTTTGAATTATTATACACGGTTAACCCGCTCACTCGTGAGGCGTCAACCTCACCGTTTTGACTTCACCGCCGCACCTTTCACATTCTTCTTTTGGCTCTTTAAACCATCTTCCGCATTTCTTACATCTGTAGTTCCACTTGTACTCCTCGGTGATCTCCTCCTGAGCTATACCCTTGTAACCAACATCCATGGATCTTGCTAGATTCTGTATAGAGTAATCATCGGTCAATATAGTCGCGTTCAGATGTATCGCAGCGGCTAGTACTTCATTATCCGTATCGGATAATCTCAGGTAATCACCGGTCCTACGGGCCTGTTTTTTCACGTCTTCGATGATGGTTCCAGGAGGAGATATTACCTTTAATCCAGCGGCCCTCATACGCTGCAGTTTCATGTACCATCTCCCACCTTTACTGATCTCATCTAAAACCGATGGAGTGATGTACATCTCCTCGGACAGCGGGATGTCTTTCCCAGATAATATAGCTGAAGTATCCAATACGTATCTCATCTGTGACGCCATGTTACTATAGAGTTATATCCTTTTTCGTACAGATTTATTAACATCTTATACATTACTCTAACCATGACACTTTATGAATTCGAAGGCAGACGTCCAAAAGTCCACGAGACTTCATACGTAAGTAAGAGTGCTGAAGTCATAGGTGATGTGACCATAGGTAAGGAATGTTTCATAGCTCCGGGAGCAGTCATTAAAGGAGATTACGGCAGCATCGAGATCGGTGATAACAGTAACGTCCAGGAGAACTGTGTAGTACATGCGAGACCGGGTGAGAAAACATCTATCGGAAGATGGGTTACCATAGGTCATGCTGCTGTAGTACACGGAGCGACGATCCACGACTACGCTGTTATTGGTATGGGGGCCATAGTCAGTGACGACGCAGTGATCAACGAATGGGGAGTAGTAGCTGAAGGAGCGGTTGTCAACAGTGGGAAAAAGGTTGAGAAGGGGTCCGTAGTAGCTGGCGTTCCGGCCAAACCTATCAAAAAGATCGACGAGAAATACAAAGAGACCTGGATGAAGATAAAGAAAGAATACAGTTCGTTCTCAAAGAGGTATAAAGAGAATTTAACACAGCTTTAGCTCACAGAGATTTCCGTTTAGAAAAGATTCCAACGGAGATTTAGGCATGTTTTCATCTAGGAAAAATCTAACACTCATGCTGGAACGTCCCTGACTTCTTCTCCTCTTATTATAGCTGCTGCGTAGCTTATAACTGCACGAATATCCTTTTCTGAGAGCCCGTATTCTTCTTCGATCTCCTCATGGGTCATGCCACTTTCCAACGTACCTAGAACTTCGTCTACCATTATCCGAGTACCTTTTATGATCGGTTTTCCATGTCTTATATCTTCATCGATCACTATCTCTGCCATATATATGTTAATTTGTTGCTACAGTATATAAAAGCACCGAAGTGTTCATTCAGATAAAAATTATCCTCGGTATCTACGCTCTTTAAATACGGTCTGATATCGGCGTTTGATGTATTGGGAGATGGGCTTAGTGACAGCAGTGCTGGTGGAATTGCACAGATACATCCAACAAGTGATGGCAGTTACATTTCTGGTAGTGTTAAGCATATTTCTCTAAAATATATTAACTTAAATAATACCTATAATATATTCTAAACCACCGATATATATATATGAGTGTTCCATTATATCTTCTCGAGAGTGATAATATCCCCGGAAGTATTTCCGAAGAGAATAAAGTACGTGTGATGGTAGCACCGATCGTAGCGATGCTTGCGGTGACGATGGTCGTCGCCGGGTGTCTAGAAGAGGGAGAAGAACAGGTAGA
>JBNJDY010000073.1:0-7159 GCA_051745305.1 Thermoplasmatota archaeon | reverse complement strand
AGGTATTCTAGCAGCCCCCAATAGTTTTTGAACATCCTCCTTTACATCATCCACTGATCCTTCATCTTCAGTGGGCACGAGTAAAGTAAGTTCAGCGTGCCAATTTATCTTTAATTTATACGCCATCAAAATCGATAGGTCACAGTTGGGCAGCTTCTGCTGGTCGACAAATTTCAGACATTTCTTAGGCAGCCAAAGATTCATTTTCTTGTGCCGTCCAAGTCCTGCTGTAGGATGGTTGGCGAAAAGTACTACTCCGAACATGTTCTCTGTTGCATCCTTGATCAATTCTGATACGTCTTCCTTCATCTTTGGGCTATTAGGCACCCTCAAAAACAATATATTCGGACTGAACAAGGAACGTTTCAAGGTCTGCATACTGCTGGAAGTACCTTCTAAAAAGCCTTTACCTTCTATGATCGTCCAATCAGAATATATCCCTTCATCTCTGAAGGATTCTGCCAGGTACTTGAACTGATCCTCCATCCTTTGATTACGTTTCTTAACGTCAACTCCCAGCATACTCACCGAACCACGTGGGTAGGTAAGGTCCCTGACAAGTTCGGAGATCCCTCTTATGTAAGTGGGGTGTTTAGCGGGTATGAGGACGTGAGGTACCCATGCCCTTTCCTGTGAACTGGGTAAATTCCGTGATTTCTTTGCAGCCCATTCCGCTAAAGAGACGAACAGACTGCTCCTAACATCGCCATAGGGAGTTTCTTTCTTCAGTTCCCGGTGCATCAATACATAGTAGAATCCAGTGACGACTATCACCGCTAAAAAACTGAAGATAGGGTTTATTATGAACATGGCGAAGAAACATCCACCCGCACCTACGAACGGGACGAATCTAGGTACCTTCAATAAAGGCCTAAAGCTCACTAATTCCAACTGTTGTTCTAAAAGTATTACTACGTTTATCATGGCATAAGTTAACAAAAAGAACATGGTGATAAGGGGAGCGATGGTATTCAAGTTTCTAGCTAAAAGGCCAACGGCAACTATCACTGCTGTAACCAGTATTGCATTCTTAGGTTCTCCGGAACTCGATTTTTTAGAGAACCATCTGTTACCCGGTAGTATCCTATGTTCCCCCATCGCCTGTAATATCCTGGATGCTCCTACCATTGAATTGAGTGCTGATGAGAAAGTAGCTGCAAGGAGTCCTGCTAGGACAATCGGTCCATAAAATGCACGTTCTATCATCACCGTGAAGTTCGTTACGAGTTCTTCAGGAGAAGCTGTCCCAGCTAGCCAGAAAGCGAGTAACAGGTATATCACTAGGCTGACTAAGATGGCCGATAATGTCCCTATCGGTATACTGTGTCTCGGATCTTTCAACTCTCCTGACATGTTCGCCCCAGCCAAAATACCCGTGGCTGCAGGGAAGAATACCGCGAAGACTATCCAGAAGGATCCTTCAGTCCTGGCTTGTGTCATCTGGTAAGTTATGTTTATGTCGATTCCAGCGGCCATGAAAGATATTATGGCACCTATGACTATCACCAATATGATATACTGGACCTTGAAAGCTAGAGAGGTACTTAAGAAAACGATCAGGAAAAGTAATACGAATACTGCAAAATCTATGAGAAGAGGCGAATACTGTGGGAACAGCATCCTCAAGCCTTCTCTAAAACCGAAGATGTACATCACCATTGAAAGAGCAAGGGAAATGTACAGTGGTACCCCGATGCTCCCTCCGACCTCCATCCCAAGGGAACGTGAGATTATCGAGTAAGCACCGCCGGGACCGATCTTCATATTGGTTACTATCGAAGACATTGAGAGAGCGGTTATACCTGTGATG
The DNA here is from genome assembly GCA_051745305.1 of Thermoplasmatota archaeon. Taxonomy (GTDB): domain Archaea; phylum Thermoplasmatota; class Thermoplasmata; order Halarchaeoplasmatales; family Halarchaeoplasmataceae; genus Saliniplasma. Next base: position 5,349 of record JBNJDY010000073.1, on the reverse strand, counting down.
AAAAAGGCAAGTCCGATGACTGTCCATGCACCTAAGATACCTACTTGACCGACCACCCATCCAAGTCTTAAAAACAATATAACTCCAAGTATTGTAAGCAGGGTGGGTACGAAGACTCCGCTCATCATCCCTAATTTTCTGGCACCTTCTCCCTCTTCGGAACTCATCTTATTTACAAATATAAAAAGAAGTATAAAAATGTTAACAAAACTTGTGTGAAATTTTCCATCGATTTAACTCAATGCTTAACTTTGATCCGCTATCACTTCTTTATCAGATATAGACTGCAAACTTATTAATATTTAATTCGATCTACTAAAATCGGTGAATCAGATGCTGTCTATCACGGTTTATGGAGGTGCTGGTGAGATCGGAGGAAACAAAGTACTTGTTGAAAATGAAGATACCCGATTGATGATTGATTTCGGAACTCGTATGGGTTTCGAGTCGGATTATTTCGCAGAATTCGTCAAACCTAGATCGAATACGGGTTTAAGAGACCGATTGATACTCGGTTCATTACCTTTCATCCCTGGAGTCTATCGGGAAGATATGATAAGGCCTTCCGGCTTGGATGAAATCGATCCAGAAGGTAGAGTACTTGATGAAGATTCAAGATTGTTGGATCTAGATGGTTTGGTGACCTACGAGGAGTTTTCTGAAGAGGGCGGATATATCGATGCTTTATTTCTTAGTCATGCACATTTTGACCATGTCGGAGATATGAATTACATCCATCCAGACATACCACTGTACTGCAGTGAAGTTACGAAAACCCTTGTGGAGACCGTTGATGAACTAACTAAATTCAAATCCGAAGCTATCAGCATGAAAAGACCAGAGATAAATTTCAGGAAGAGCGGTATGTTCGCTGATGAGCCATATATCTCTAAGGAAAGTTGCGAAAGGGATTGTTACACACTCGTAGATGGTGAGCGGAATTCTGTAGGTTCAATGGAAGTTAAAAATATTGATGTGGATCACTCCGTACCTGGAGCCAGCAGTTTTGTGTTAAAAACTAACGGTAAGAAGGTCCTTTATACCGGTGACATCCGATTCCACGGTACTTATCCACTTTCCATCGATGAATACGTGTCAAAGGTCGGGGATAACATAGACGTGATGATATGCGAGGGGACTCGTATAGATTCAGAATCCTTGATCACTGAAAAGGATGTGAAAGAACAGATTATTGATGAAATAAATGATGTAGATGGGCTGGTCTTCGTAGATTTTAGCTGGAAAGACACTACTAGGTACGAGACTATCAAAGAAGCATGTGAAGAATGTGGGAGGACATTTGTTATAGATGCTAGATTGGCCTACCTATTGAACGAGTTGGGTGAGAGACCTGAATCAGATGATGTGAAAGTGTTCCTGAAGCGGAGGAGTAGTGCTTTATATTCACCTACCGACTATGGTAGGGCGAAGCACGAGTACGGTTATTCCGTAGATGGAGATGATCTAGATCCATCGCACTACGACAACGGTTTGAGTGCTTTGGAGATCATGGAAGAACCCGGTGATCACGTTTTGATGTTCTCCTACTACGATCTCAATCAACTGTTCGATTTCGCCGATGAAGATGGTTTGGTTCCGGATTCTAAATTCATCAGAGCTCAATGTGAACCTTTTTCAGACGACATGGCCCTGGATGAAGAACGTATGATAAACTGGCTAGAACGGTTCGGGATAGATTTTGAAAAGGGGGGACCCGATATACCAGAGGGTTGTGAAAACATCGATTGTGAGAAGATCAAACCTGTAATGGATCGTTCTCACGTGTCAGGACACGCTTCACGACCCGAGTTAAAGGAGTTGATAGGAAAGTTGGTCCCAGATACTTTGATCCCCGTTCATACGCTGAATCCTAAAGAGTTTGAAAACATCGTTCCAGAAGGTGTTGACGTCGTGGTACCTGAGAGAGGGAAAACGTATAAGTTCTAAAAAGGCTTACACAGTTTTACGTGAAGAAGTAGAGCTCGAAAAAAACATAAATAGAAAACGTTTACCTTATTTCTGTGAACATGCTCAGAGACCAAGAAGAGATCATAGTCGTTGATTATAACCCGGAATGGGAAGAAATATTCCTTAGTTTGAAAAATATCTATCTAGAAAACTTGGGTGACTTGATCGTCGATATTGAGCATGTGGGTAGTACTGCGGTGCCGGGATTATGTGCAAAGCCATACATCGATATAGATCTGGTTATAGAGGATTATTCTAGATTAGATGAAACTATAGAAAGATTATCCGTGTTAGGGTATATGCATCAAGGTGATCTAGGTATAGTCGAAAGAGAAGCTTTTTTCAGATCAGATGAAAAAGTACCCTGGGATGGTACTGATTCTAAAAAGCACCAACATCATCTTTACGTCTGTCCTAAAAACAGTAGAGAATTGAAAAGACATACCGCTCTCAGAGATTTTCTTATAGAGCATCCAGAAGAGAGGAGAGAATACTGTATGTTGAAGAAAAGATTGGCTGAAAAGTACAGAAACAGAGATAATATAGATGCTTATACAGAAGGCAAAACTAAGTTTATAGAGAATATTTTGGATAATTGTCTTTGAATGTTGATGCAAGAAACTATATTTTAGATGTTTTGAATATCGGTTTAGATAAAACGTCAAACGATAACTCATCGATTTGTATTACATATTGACACATGGTTTTAATGTGATTATGCATCTGTTCAAGATGTTATATTTCAGATTATGAAAGGATTAAATATATGCCGAATAGGTTATGTTCTCCATGGATCTATTGGGAGTGTTGGTGGGTAGAGCAGAAGACGAGGATCATGCTACAAAGATATGCGGTCTTTTCGATGATTGTCCCTACAGCGTGATGAACATGGTGAAGAAGGATATGTTAATTTTGCTTTTCTCCATACCTGAAGACCACAGATGGTGGTTGGAAGGAATTGAAAAAGAACCGGAGAAGACACTTGGACTGTCAGATGTGGAAGTTTTCTTCTCGAAACACTTTGGTATGTCGAGAGAAGTCGTAGAAAGAGATGAACCTCCATGTGGCACCGATTGTGAGAGATGTGACCATTATTTGGAAGAATGTAGGGGATGTCCTAGTGTTTATGGTGGAAAAGAGCAACTTCATCAGTAGTGGTTAGAGAACGGTTTTAAAACGTATCTTCAACTGCACTCTTGATACGCTGTAGACCTTCCTTCAAGGTATCTCTGGTACAAGCGAAGTTGAGTCTCATGAATCCTTCTCCTCCATGACCGAATTTTTGTCCCTCGATCAAAGCTACCTTGGCTTTGTCAAGTATGAGTTCGTTCAGCTGATCAGGATGGAGGTTCAATTTGTTGAAATCTATCCAGAGTAGAAAGGTCCCTTCGGGTTCTACGGCACTTACTTGAGGTATATTATTTTCGATGAAATCTAAGGCAAATCTCTTATTTTCGTTCAGATAATCCAGTTGTGACTCGATCCATCCATCTCCGTGTTCGTATGCAGCCTTTAGAGCAGTTAGAGCCAGGATATTCGGTTCTTTGACTAAAATGTCTCTAGCGTTTTCGAACCTTTTTCTGGTATTTGGGTTTGGGATTATGGCTAGGCCTATCTTTAAACCCGCTATGTTGAAACTTTTTGTGGGTGTGATCAGTGTGATAGAATTCTCAGCTATGTCTTTGGATATGGAAGAAAAGGGTGTGTGCTCACCCTTGTAGATGTAATCCGAAAATATCTCATCCGATACCACCATGACATCCTCTTCTAAAGCTAACTCTGCGATTCTGTTCAACTCCTCTTCACTCCAAACCCTACCTACGGGATTGTGGGGATTGCAGAGTATCATCATGCTGGTTCTATCCCTTTGTTCTTCATTGGGTGAGAACTTCTGTTGAAGATCCTCGAAGTCCATACTGTATTTTCCACCAACATATTTCAACTGGTTCTCTAGAACTTGACATCCGCTGTTTTTGATCAGAGAGAAAAATGGGAAATAAACCGGAGGTTGGATGACAACTGAATCACCCATGTCCGCAAAGGTTCTAACAGCGGTGCTGAGACTCGACGTGATACTGTTGGTATAAACGATCCATTCCGGATCGATCTTCCAATCATACCTTCTTTCCACCCAATCAACAACGGCTTGATCATGTTCTTCACAGGGTTTGGAGTAACCGAAGGCACCGTGTTCCACTCTTTCTTTTAACGCATCTATAACGGGTTCACAAGTCTTCCAGTCGGAATCTGCTACCCACATGGGCAGTACGTCATCTCTACCGAAGTACTCTTTGAGAAAGTCCCACTTAGCACAGGATGTGCCTTTCCGATCTAGTCCCTTATCGAAGTCCATCTTAATCGTTTTTGAGATTTGGTAAGAGGTTATTAGAATTTTTGTATGTTAGGTGGTGGCCATATTTTACATTTCCAAACGTTTTCGAACTTCGAACCATTCTAGGTCTCTCTGAAAAAATGCAGAGAATATACCTGCATATTCGCACATCCCACATTTCTCACATATCGGTTTTGTTCCGGAGTTGCTACTTCCAATACAACACGGTGTTTTCCTTTGCCCTTTATGGTCCAAGGACAAGAAAGCCCAATTAGGACAATTTTTCGTCCAATAATTCGTTCCAAGAAGATCCAATTGTTTATCCGTATTGTAAGATTTGTATCGATATCTTCTTTTCAATTCTTTAATTTTTTTTATAATATCATCTCTCTTCTTTCCATACGGTATCCATAACCCGTCGTCATCGGAGAAGGGTGTATGGAACTGGAAATTTATCATATCAACTCTATCCTTCCAATCTTTAAAAACTTCTTCAATATATCCATAGTTCAACGAGTTTATAGTATAATTTATAGAGATATTTGAGTCCCCGCTGTAGTTTTCAACATTTCTCTTTACTTTACTATAGGTTCCTTCTCCACGGATCTTATCATGGATCTCTTCATTTCCATCGATCGAGATATAATACTCATACTGTCCGAAATCCTTCAGCGGGAGAGTACCATTAGTAACGATATCAAAACTCACTCCTTTCTCATCAAAAAGTTCTATTATCTCCGGGCGAAGTAAAGGCTCACCGCCTGTTAAAGCGACCCCGATGATATTGTTGTTTATGAAATTTTCTTCGATAACTTGTTCGAATTGCTCCACGGAGAGATTCTCCTCATCAACAAAATTTTTCCTCCAATAACAGTGTTTACAATTAAGGTTACACCTATTTGTAATATCGCAGGATCCATAAAAGAAAACTTTCTGTCCGGCTTTTACTTTAACGGATTTTAGAAGAGTTAAAATGTCCTTCTTTATATACTCCGGTCTAGACAAACTAGACAACAATGCATCAAATACTTCTTTCATCCCTTTCCCTC
>JBNJDY010000072.1:0-7193 GCA_051745305.1 Thermoplasmatota archaeon | reverse complement strand
TACATGTAAGCTCTTACAGCATTTACTTCACCTGTCGGCATGTATGTAGCATCGGGTCCAAAATCGAGCCAGCCTGAATCTCCTACCGTACTGTCTTGATCTATGTATATCGATTCCCAGCCAGTATCTGTATCCTGGACGAGTAACTCGATGGTGATATCTACATTACAATCTCCACTATCCTCTACGATATTTTTCCTGTATGCAGCGTTCACTGTGATTTCATCAGATGTTGGACCGATATCTTGCTCCCAATGAGCTTCTTCGGTGGTGACTCCGTCACCATCTTGCTGTGCACTTACGTGGATAGAACCACCTTCCTCATAAGATGCTTCATCCCATCCGGCAAAATCTTCGGCTTGTACTTCCGTAAGTGTCCATGGATCGTAATTATCTGGGAATGTCCCGTTAGTTATAATCTCTTCTTCTCCGACAGTACCGCTGTGTTCAACGTGCAAATTCTCCGACGGTTCCGGAGGTGTTCCCAAAATAGTGAACTCGGAACTACTATCACTACCACTGAGACCTCCAGTATCGTGAACGGTTGCCTGGATTACAACTTCATCTGATGTGACATCCGGTACATCCCAATCATAACTGCCTGTATCATCCAATCCCGTCATTATATCTATGTAAGAACTACCACCATCTATACTGTATTCAAGGTCAACAGAGTCTATGGGGTTGTCACCTTCTTCAGTTATCCACTCTATAGCTTCTATATTTCCGTACTCCCAAGTTTCTCCTCCCATAGGTCGTGTTACATCGATAGAAGGAGTTATAGAATTTACCACCATGTCTTTCCTGACCCCCCATTCACTTCCGACCGTGAATTCCTCGCTGGTATCGGCCACTTCGATCGAAAAAGTATCGCCCTCATCGTATCCATTTTCAACTAGATTACCAAAATTGAACTCATAATAACCGTTCCGATCAGTTTGGGTGTATATAGTTTCATTTGTATTGTGATTAACAACTGATAATTCGACTCCATCAACTATCTCACCAGTATCATCTTCGACCGTTCCATACACTAGATAAGGGCTGGGGGGATATAGATGGTCACTACCATCACCTAGATCGATATCCGCGATCCTAGCTTGATAAACTAACGAATCATAAACATCGAGATTGATGTCCATTATGTATTGCTCAGCCGGGTAAAACCCGTCCATACCGTCGTCGGGGGTATAAAGTTCATAACACAGCCCTATAGCACCTGTTTCGTTATATGCCCAGTCATAGGCTCCACCAGGTGCGGAGTAACCGATCTCATCCTCCGGCTGTCCGTAGCTGTACTGTTGGCTATCATCACCTAAAAAAGAGGTCATGGATGTCATATCACCAGCCATCTCACGGTACCACGCATCATGAGGTGAGGAAGCGGAAGTATGTGCCCAGGGTATCAACAGAGTACCATAATGGCTGTGTATATCCTGATAAGAATCGATATTTTTAGATAAGATAAAATCTCGTAGATTTTGAGTTTCATATTCTGAGAAAGGATTTTCACCATGATAAGTTGCACTAGCAGGATCATCATCACCACTTTCCCAATCGATATCCCAGTTCCGGTTCAAATCAACACCAACATAATCCGTCGAAGTTGAATCATTGCGGTTCTTTCGCCATTCGGCCGCTTGATTCAAATCTCCATCACCATCATAGATATAACCATCGGGATTCACCATTGGTGCAACGTAAATCTGTCTATTATCCACCAACCACGTTATGGTTTCATTAGAACCATAGTCCTCGACCAACCTCCAAAGGTAATACGCTGCGGCCTGACTGGTGGACCATTCCCTAGCATGTTGATTCCCATGGATAAACACACTAGGTTCGTCCTGTTCTTCTTCAACATCATCCGATACCTTGATCACCCAAGTATCCCTACCTTCCCAAGACTGGCCTAGATGGATTTTTTTGGTGATATTGGAATTATCGTTCACTAAAGTATCATACCAATCGTTAAGCTGTTGAACAGAGGGATACTCGTTCTCAAAAGGATATACCCCTTCTTGGTTCAGATCGTCGGTCGAATTTTCCATATTTATATGATCGTTAGATTTTTTCAATGAATCTATAGAACCTGAAGAAAAAATAGATAATACCAGGATCAAACAAGCAATTAGAACTAAAAACCTTGCTTTTTTTTGCAAATTTTTTCCTCCTTAACTAAGATTTCTTTGTCTATAGATAAAATGTTACATATAGATTGGGATTGTGACTTAACTCTTTCATTCAAAAATTTTCACTCGTAAAACATGTCATAAACCAGACTAATATCCAAAAAGTTATATAACAAGCCCTAATGTTGCGGCTCCGATACGATGAATAGAAACAGAAAAAAACTATCAAATGAAGGAGCGTTGGAAGGATTACCACTTTATCTGATATTATTAGTGGTTATCGCAGGTGTCGGAACCGCCATAATCGTCGGTTGGATGACGAGCGCACAATCGACAGAGCTAGATAGTATCGAAGTAGAAGATGGAAATGGGATTGTAACAGCCGGTTCAAACAATAACGTAAAAATCACAACTTACGACCAGGATGGAAACGGACTTGAGGGTGTAGTCTTAACTTTAGAGGGTTGTGACGTAGTCGAGTCTGGCGAAACCGGATCAGATGGTTCATACACTTTTAGGAACATAAATCCCTCTCTACCTCAAAATGAAAATTTCGGTGAGATAGAAGTCACTGCAAAGTATACCGGTGACGTGACCACCGTGAGAAATGCAGTTATTACCGTACAATGATCAACACTGAGGCATAGATTTGCTTCAAATCCAAGAGATACTTGGTAGATCAGTAGACCAGTCAAAAAAGATAGGGACTTTAGGTTGCTGTTTTTTAGGTAAGAACGTATCCTATCCTGGAGGAGAATACGAAGAGATGGGTAAGACCTATCTCGATATCGTTTCCCCTCATTGTATGCTAGTCGTCGGAAAGAGGGGGACCGGTAAATCCTACACTCTGGGGGTTTTAGCAGAAGGTTTCGGAGAGTTGAAAGAAAAACACAGGGATCGTGTAGCTTTGGTTATAGTTGACACTATGAGTGTTTTTCACAGTCTAAAGAAGAGAAATACTAATCAAAAAGAGATCCAGCGGATGAAAGACTTCGATATCGAACCGGATTCCTTCGAAGATATCGTCAGGGTTTTAGTTCCAGAGATAGCGGTTAAAGAAGCGGAGAAGAAAGGATATGAGGTTTTTCATGATCAGTTATTAAAACTAAAACTCTCTGACGTTACCGTATCAGAATGGATGAAACTCTTCGACTTGAAACTCACTGAACCTGCTGGTGTACTTCTTCAAAAAGTGATCACCGGACTAAAGGGAGAGGATTATTCCTTTGAAGATATTTACTCGACTATCGGAAAAGCTTCTCAAGATCAAAAAACAAATGACGCTTTGACCTCTTACTTCCAGATGATGGAAGAGTTGAAACTGTTCTCAAAAGATGGTATGGGTTCGGATATAGCTGAAGGAGGTAAGATCACCGTCCTGGACATATCTTACCTTGGAAGGATAGGAGATTTTGAACTGAGAAACCTGATCGTCTCGATATTCGCAAGAAAACAGATGGCCGAACGAACACTGTACACCACTATAGAGATGCAGGCCCAGGCGGGTCTCGTCGATTCTAATACCAGTGAAGATATAACCGAGGACCACCCGCTGATATACATGTTGATAGATGAGGCTCATCTATTTTTACCAAACGGGCGTGAAACTCTAGCAACTGGACCTCTCATCGATTGGATAAAATTGGGTAGGCATCCGGGGCTTTCACTGATCTTGGCGACTCAAGAGCCTTCCGCTCTCCACGACAGTGCTATCAGGCAATCTGATCTGATAATAGCTCACAATTTGACGGCTAGGGACGATGTAGCTGCACTTGGTATGGCTAAGCAGTCCTACATGAAAAATGGTCTAGACGAGATGGTAGGTCAGATGGAATTTAGGAGGGGTTTAGCTTTGATCTTCGATGATAAAACCCGGAAAACCCAGTTGTGTATGGTAAGACCTAGATATACATTGCATACCGGTGTCGATGCATCCGCTTTAACTGTTGATTAACAAATTAATTGATTAAACGGGTAAAAATAAATATACTACGGGCAACATTATTATGTTTACAACCGGTGGAATCCATGACCGAAAAGAAATTTAGAGGAGATTTACTCCAAGGATATTTTAAAGCTGTCAAGAAGTTCTGGGGTGTGAAGGGCTTGAAGGAATGCGAAGAATATATTGGAGTGAAAATGGATGACATCAAGAGTACCAGTTGGTATCCCATAAAATATCATTCTAAAATGCACGAATTCCTTGGTGAAAAAGGAGATAAATATGTCACTAGAACTGCAAGGCATGCCGTTCAGGATCTGGGGATGTTATCTTATCTAGTTAGATTCGTATCCATCGAAAGTTTGTTGGAAAAAGCTCCAAAGAGTTACGAAGATACATTTAACTACGGAACAGTGGAGATCAATATTGGGGATAATTCAGCTGTTGCCAAATTTAAGGATGTTGCCACCACAAAATACTCCTGCTTGGCTTGGAAGGGAGTCTTTTTAGGTGCATTAGATTCTACCAACACTGAAGGAACTGTTGAAATTATAGAAGATGAAGATAAAGGTGAAAATGACTGCTATTTCAAGGTCGAATGGAAATAACGATACATCTTAAAACTCCGACTTGATAGATTATTCTTAAAGATATATTAAGAAAATTAACATATAGTACTACAATACATAGATTATAACAAGGTAATAATCATGGAAAAGAAGAAAGTTAGAGGTTCTATTATCAATGGCTATATAAAATATATCAAGCGAACATGGGGTGATAAAGGAGTCAGGGATCTAGAGAAAAAACTAGACATATCCATCGAAAGGATAAAAGACAGAAAATGGTACGACCACACAATCCATGCCTCTGTCCATGAATGGATCGTTGAAAATCACGGTGAAGATCACCTACGAAGAGGAGGGAGTTTTACTGTACAGAATCTAGGAGTACTTTCTTACCTCATCAAATTCACGTCACCAGAGACTATGTTGAAAAAAGCTCCTAAAAGTTATCGTGATGCCTTTTCATATGGTGATGTAATAATAGATATAGAGGATGATATAGCGTATATCAAACTAAAAGAAAACGCAATCGATGAATACACCTGTATTGGATGGCTCGGTGTCTTCGAAGGGATATTGAAAGCTACTAATACAAAAGGGGAAGTCAAAGTTTGGGATGTTAAAGATAAAAAAGAGGAAGACTGTTATTTCATAATGAAGTGGAAGTAATAATTCAATTTCTGCGAGTTTTTATTCCATCTTGTCTTTTAGCGAGTTCTTCCAGGCATCATTTATTTCATCGAGTTTTAGTTCAACTACCTTTTCTCCATTGTAACTAATTTTCAAAGAATCCCCCTTGACTTTGCCGATCTTCAGGACAGGTACGTTGAGCACCGATTGTAACTTTTCTTCGTTTTCCGGACTGACCTCGACCACCCATCGGGTCGGACTTTCAGAGAATAAGAACATGTCAGCCCTCATCCCATCTTCGATCTTGATCTCCACTCCGATATCACCTGCGATACACATTTCGGCTAACGTCACTCCCAAACCACCTAGAGATACATCGTGGCAGCTCTTGAACAATCTCTGGGAATGAGCTTCCAACATTTCATCAATACTTTCTTTGAGGAGCTTAACATCCACTTCCGGAACCTTACCACTTTCACTATCTGTAAGATGATAATATTCAGAACCGGCCATCTGCTCCTTTGTTTCTCCGACTAAGTACAGTAGATTATCCTCTTCTTTCAGATCCATGGTTACCGCTTTCCTGATATCATCTATCAGACCGCATCCCAATAAAGTAGGCGTGGGGTTGATAGGTCCTTTATCCGTTTCGTTGTAGAAACTCACATTACCTGAAACAAAAGGGATCCCTAAAGGTCTAGCAACGGCGTCCAATCCTTCAGCTGTCATATCGAAATCTCCCAACCGCTGGGGTTTTTCCGGGTTTCCAAAATTTAGGCAGTCTGCAAAAGAATGTGGTCTCGCACCCACAGCAACAAGATTCCTGCAGGCTTCGTCCATATTCCACATAGCTCCCTTTTTAGGGTGTAAATGTGTGAGTCTTGGATTGACATCCGTGGTGACCGCAATACCTTTGAATGAGTCTTCAAGCGGTTTGATAACACTAGCGTCTCCGGGACCTTGCTTTCCTAATACTCCCTGAAGTGGTTTGATAACCGTGTTCGCTCTGACTTCGTGGTCATACTGCCTGATCACCCATTCCTTACTGTTGATATTATCGCTTTTTAAAAGGTTCAAAAGTGTGTCGGAATAATCGTCCAATTCTTGAGGAGCTTTCTCTTCGATCTCCTCGGTTTTATCGATCCTTTCCACAGGTCTGCAGTACGAAGGGCCACCGGTTTGGAATTCCAGATCTAGGTCCATTATCTTCTCTTCATCGTAGTAAACCTTCATCCTGGGTTCTTTTATAACATGTCCAACGACCGTTGCCTCTACATCCCATTTTTTACAGATATGCAGTACATCCTCTACATTTTCTTCTTTTACCGCATACATCATCCTTTCCTGACTTTCAGATACCCATATCTCCCAGGGTGCCATATCGGGCTGTTTCAAGGGAACTTTATCTATCTGGATAACCGCTCCGTATCCGGCAGCCAAGGCCATCTCACCGGCAACACAGGATAAACCGCCTCCGCCGAAATCCTTCATACCCTGAAGTAACTCTTTTCGATTCAACTCCAAACTGGCGTGGATAAGAGGTTCTTTCGTTATGGGGTCACCGACTTGAACCGCTCCTATATCCTCCTCTTCGGACCCTTCATGCAGTTCATCAGATGCAAAGGTTACTCCATGGATACCGTCCCTTCCGGTTCTTCCACCGGCCATGATGTAGATATCTCCGGGCTCTTTGACACGACTCCTGATCAGTTCGTCCTTTTTTGCGATCCCGATACAACCCACGTTGACCAGGCAGTTCGTCAGATAACTTTCATCGAAATACACCATCCCTGAAAGTGTAGGAATACCCAATCGGTTACCGTAATCGCTTATTCCGTCCACGACTCCGTGGAACAGATACCTAGGATGCTTCGTACCTTTCGGAAGGTCCTCATAATCGATATCCAACTCACCGAAAAATAA
>JBNJDY010000071.1:0-7252 GCA_051745305.1 Thermoplasmatota archaeon | reverse complement strand
CCGAAGTGGTTCGAAGGTGAAGAATACAAGAGATACGAAGTGACAGATGATGGAGTTTCACCGTTAAAATTCCCGCCCTCTGAAGATGTTATCAAATGGAACAGTTATGAAAGCGATGAGAAAGGTTTCACCACGGAAGATCCTGAGATCATCACCGAGATGCATGATAAGAGAAGAACGAAGGATGAGACCATCATGTACGATCTTAAAGAGACCAACACCGTCAACGAATTCGGTGAAGATGGACCGGTGATATTCACATACGGTTCTACGACCATGAGCGTTCGAGAGGCATTGAAAGTTGCAGATATAGAAGCTAGAGTAGTGCAGCCTGTCTATCTCCGTCCCTTCCCGATATGGAATATGGAAGAGTACATGGACGAAGACGTGATAGTTGTGGAACAGAGTTCTACGGGTCAGTTCGCAACACTGCTGCGGGAGAAATGTAGGATCGTTCCAAAAACCGTTATCAGAAAGTACGACGGACGGCCCTTTGAACCGGAAGAATTAGCTGAGAAATTAAAGGAGGCGATAAAATGAGTGATGAATTAGGAACTGGTGTAGAGAATACCTGGTGTTTAGGATGCGGTAATTTTGGGTTAATGAAATGCGTAAAGAACGCCGTCAAGGAATTGGAGGAGAAAGGGATCGAACGGAAAAATCTTCTGATATCCGCAGGCATCGGATGCCATGCAAAAATTTTCGATTATCTTAACCTCAGCGGTTTGTACTCCATACATGGAAGGGAGATAGCGACTATCCAGGGTATGAAATTCGCCAACCCAGATTTGAAAGTCATCGGTTTTGGAGGCGACGGAGATACCTACGGAGAGGGACTTTCACATCTCATATTCGCAGCTAAGAGGAACGCTGATATCACCATGATAGTCCACAATAACGAAAACTATGCGTTGACTACTGGACAGATGTCTCCGACAAGTGTAGAGGGATTTAAGGGGCCATCGACTCCGAAAGGGAGTATCGAAGAACCTATCAACCCACTCCTGGTGATGCTTTCATCCGGAGCTAGTTTCGTCGCAAGAGGTTATCCAGGGAAGATGAAGCATCTGACAGAACTGATCGTAGAAGCCGTTGAGCACGAGGGTTTTTCACTGGTTGATGTGCTGCAGCCCTGTGTGACTTTTAACGATACTTACGAAAAATACAATGAATCCGTAGAGATCATCGATGGACCTGCTGAGACCAGGTTCGAAGCCATGGAATTGGCAGTGGAAGAGGATAAGGTTCCTATAGGGGTGCTGTTCAAAGAAGAAAAAGACGTGTACCACGAGAAGATATATCCCGAATTCAATCCCGTGAAAGACAAGATGAGCAAAGAAGAGAGGTTGAAGAAGGTAGAGGAGTTAATAAAAGGTAGTGGATGAGATGTCCTTCGGTGAAATTGTTCAAAAAAGAAGAGCGTACCGATCTTTAGAAAAGGTCGAGATAACTGACGAGCAGATCAAAGAACTCGCGGAGACTGCTCAACTAGCTCCTTCCTGCTACAACAATCAACCGTGGAATTTTGTATTTGTAAGAAATAAAGACAAACTAGAAGAGATGTACGAAGTGATGTCATCTACCAACAAATGGACCAGGAACTCTTCCATGATAATCGCAGTTTTCAGTAAGAAAGATGACGATTGTGTTGTGAAAGATAGGGAGTATCACCAGTTCGACACCGGTCTGGGAACAGCTTTCTTGGTACTCAAAGCCACTGAACTTGGACTAGTTGCACATCCTATTGCAGGATTTGACGAAGCTGAAACGAAAGAATTACTGGACATTCCGGACGATTACCAGGTTATAACTCTGGTGATAGTTGGTAAGCACAGTGAAGAGATCAAGGATGAATTGACTGAACATCAAGCTAAAACTGAAAAGAAAAGACCTGAAAGAAACACCTTAGACGAGTTCGTACATCTGGACAGGTTCGGACGAACTGAGAACTTTTGAGATTCAAGGCTTCAAAGACACGGTCACTATATACTTGTTGTTGAAAACCTGAACGTCCTCGATCCTAGCTTTATGAAGCTCTTTTAGATCCCTATTATTTTTTAGTTCGAAAGAGAACTTGTTAAATTCTGACGAGGATTCGAATTCGAATATGATCTTCTGTCTCCCACCTTCACTATCTTTTGGGATCGACAGTATCCCAGGATGGGATTCCGAAAGGCTTTTGATATTATTCCTGAACTCTCTTATGAATCTCAAAGCGTCAACAACGTCTTCGACTTCAGTTACTTTCGCTGATTCCCTCTCCGCCATCCTTACAAGTTCTCTATGCACGGTGTTGATAACCATGTCGTTATCCCAAGGCTTTTCAAGGTAATGATGGACTTCAGCTTTGTTGATAGCATCACGTGCGATCTCAAGGTCGGAATAACCGGTTATGAGGATCCTAACGGTATTGGGGTATTGATCCTTAACTTTTGTAAGAAGCTCGACTCCGGTGATGCCGGGCATCTTGTGGTCGGCTAATACGAGGTTGAAACTTTCTTCCTTCAGCATTTGTTCAGCTTCTTCACCATTATCAGCCGTATAGATATCGCATTTGAATTTATCAGTACTATCAAGAACTGTTTCAAGGACTTTCAAAACTTCTGGCTCATCATCTACGAGTAATATATTATAGACCCTTTCTTCATCATTTTCGTCAACCATCATTAGACCCCTTTATTTTTCAGAACCCTATACAGATTCTTTCTGTAACCGTTATTACTTTCATTCTTTTTAAGAATTCTGCATAAATCACTTGTGATAAATATAAGAATATTTTATTATATATATTTATTTCTCATTTTTATCCCAACTCACTAAAAACCGTTCTTCTCCATCTCTTCATCAATGACTTCTAGGAACTCCTCGGCTTTTTCAGGTGGTGAAGTTACTAGACTGACACCGATGTACAGTATGATCGTCACTATGAAACCCCATACCGACGGCCACCAACCAAAGGGGTAAATGTTGAATATGAACATTGAACCTGTGACCAGACCGCCGATCAGTATACTCACGAGCGCTCCCTGGGACGTCCCTTTTTTCCAGAAGAATGTACCGATTAAAGCGGGAGCTGTAACTAAAAGTCCCCCTGAGGCCATGGCTGAAAGGATGGCTATCAGTTCCAATCTTAGACTTGCGAATATTATACAAATCACGACTAACAAGATGATGGTGGTCTTACCAATCAACAGCTGTTGTTTCTCTGAAAGATTCTTACCGAGAGGTTGAGCAAGGTCACGGGTGGTCATAGAACTCAAAGTCAATATCACAGAACCTAGAGTCGAAGACGCAGCTGCGAATATTCCAACAAATATGATCACCGCTAAAGCGGTTGGGACTTGGGAAAGTAAAGCTGGCATCGCTTCGTCAGCGACCGCTAAACCCGGTATGTAGTTGGCGATTGCGAATCCAAATAGAGATGTGATGATCGTATAAATGAAGGCGAAGAGTGAGAAGAATATTATCATCCTTTTCAAACTTTTTACGTCTTTAGACACAAACATCCTCTGGGAGACTTGAGGGTTGGTCAATGCGAAGAAAGCCCATGGAAGAGATAAACCGATGAACATCTCGATACTCCACGTAAACTGCAGCAGTTCCGGATTCTGACTGCTGATCGTTGAAAAAAAGTTCACCGGACCTCCGAAGATGTAGTAGAAGATGTAGAACAGTAATATTATTGCAGAAACCAGCATGGTGATAGCCTGAAACGCATCCGTCCAAGATACCGATCTCATCCCGGCCCATAATGCCGCGAACCCGCTGAAGACCGCCATGATGACAACTCCTACCATATACGGTACTTGACCTCCGGTTAATCCGTAAAATAGGAATCCGGCACCCATCATCTGGATTGAAGCGTAAGGTATGAGCATGATCAAAAAGACAATAGTGGAAACCATCCCCACCTTATCATCTTCATACCTATGTGACAGCATCTCGGAGGGGGTAAGATAACTGTATATTTTACCTGCGGACCAGAACCTAGGAGCGAATATGCCAAGAAGCAGTACCGTGAACATCAGATAAGTCATCTCGAAACCAAAAGCACCTACTCCGGTTGAATAGACCAAACCCACCAGTCCGATCATCATGAAGGCGCTGAACGTGGTAGCGCTGTATGTCATGGCCGATATAAAACCACCTATCTTTCGATTGGCTAAAAAGAAATCTTCCATGCCTATACCCATGTACCTCTTAGCGTAATTGGCGATCAAAACCCCGAACACGGCCCATATACCCAGACCTAAGAAAAGGTAGTACGGGCTCATTCAGAATCACCCCATTCCTTGATGTATAGATATCCGATGAACATCACCAAAAGGGTGAGTACTGTCCAGAACACGAAGTTTGCCCAGTATACGGAGTAGTCCTTCAAAACAAGGTAAGGCACAGTTACGTTAATGATCGCTACGACCAATGAGATTATCATAAGGTCCTTGGTTTCGTAAGATATCTTCATGTCAATGCTCCTTTTAGGATGTTTATAACGCTGTTAATATTAATCTTTTGATTCCGCTTTCTCTTTCAACTTTTGGTACTTCTCTTTATACTCAGAGGCACAGGTTTCACAGCACAGGTAATGTTTCCTACCATCCATATCGAGTTTAACGGGAGTTCCCTGGATAGTTTTTTTACAGTAGTAACAATCTATATCGAGGTTGTAAACCGTCTCCAGCCGTATCGTGGAAGAATCTTTCAAGCAGTTAGTCTCCCTTGACACGTTCAATCTTATGACACCTTGGATGCCTTTCAGATCCCGGGTTATATCGTCGAGTTCGTCGAGTGATGAAACGATCACTTTGGCGAACATATCACTACCATCCAACTCGAACAGTTCGTTGATCTCCTCCATATCAACGATCTTTTCAACTATCTCTTCTGTACTATGAACGTCGACTTCCATGGTTATATGGAACGTGTACAAACCCAACTTCCCCGTGTCCAAAACGGTCCGATACCCCTTGACGATACCCATCTTTTCGAGTTCGTCCACGATGTTACTGGCTGTGGGCGTACTTACATCCGCTTTTTCAGCTAGGGATCTCATGGACGTTCTCGGGTCGTCCTGAAGGGCTTTCAAGACTTTGATCTGGTTCTCACTCAACTCCATATCTATAAAAAAGTAATGCTCGAACTAATATTTTACGTTTGTTAAAAGAAAACGAGTTATACTTTACATATGTAAACCAAAAGTCCAATGAATTAGGAACTACATATAGTATAGTAGAGGTGACAAAAATGGAGAAAGATCCCGTATGTAATATGAAAGTTGATGAAGAAGAAGCAGAGTATAAAACTGAATACAAGGGCAAGACGTACTACTTCTGTGCCCCTGGATGTAAAGCTCAATTCGAGGAAGACCCAGAGAAGTACCTGTAAGGGTCGCGCCTAAACCCCTTTCTTTATGAGGTTAAGAAAATGTCAAAAGAAGAAAAACAAAAAAAGAACGTTCCCATCGAAGGGATGCACTGTGCCAGCTGCGCCCAGACTATAGAGAAGTCTCTAGATAAATTGGAAGGGGTAGATAAGAGTAATGTAAGCTATGCCAGCGAACAGGCCTCTATAGAGTACGATGCATCAAAGGTCAAGATGGACGATATATCTAAAGCTGTTGAAGAAGCGGGTTATTCAGTTTACGAGGGTGAGAAGATCGACATGCCCATAGAGGGGATGACTTGTGCGGCCTGTTCACAGACTAACCAGAAAGCCCTTGAGAAGTTAGATGGAGTTATTTCAGCTAACGCTAACCTTACAACCGAGAAAGCAACGATACACTACATACCCGGTAAAGTTCACAGGAGTGATTTTGTAAGAGCCGTTAAGAAAACGGGTTATTCAGTTCCCGAGTCGTGGTTAGAAGAGGATTACGAAGAGAAGGATAGGGTGGATAAGGATCTTGAAAAGATAGAGACGGCGAAGCGCCGAACTTACATCGCATGGGCATTCGTCATCCCGATGATGGCCATAATCATCTCCAATTATGTAGGATATACCCTCCTTCAGAGGCCGTATTACGATATAACTCTAGTAGCTTTAGCTACACCGGTCCTTTTTTACGTTGGATCAGAGACCATGACGTCAGGAACCCGTTCATTAATGAAACTCTCGCCTAATATGGATGCATTGATAATGTTGGGTTCTATAGCAGCCTACTCAACAGGTCTGATAGCTATATTACATTATTACGGTTACGGCTTCCAGATATTGAACTATGGTGGGATCGCCGGTATGATCATGGCGTTCCATTTGATAGGGAGGTATATCGAGAACAAGGCTAAAGGAAGAGCTTCTCAGGCTATAAAGAAACTGATGACGCTGGAAGCTAAAACCGCTAGGGTGGTTAGAGATGGTGAAGAGAAAGAGATAGCAGTGGATAAGATACAGATCGGGGACAAGATGATAGTCCGGCCGGGGGAGAAGATCCCCACCGACGGTAAAGTGTTGGAGGGAAAGAGTTCCGTCGATGAATCGATAGCTACTGGAGAGTCTATGCCGGTGAAGAAAAAAGAGGGTGACGAGGTGATAGGGGCTACCATCAACAAAAAAGGTTCTATAACCGTAGAGGCGACCAAAGTCGGTAAAGACACGTTCCTTTCACAAGTGATCAGGATGGTCGAAGAGGCACAGGGTTCTAGAGTGCCGATTCAAGCTTACGCTGATAAGATCACGGCTTATTTTGTCCCTGCAGTCATTACGATTTCTCTCTCAGCTTTCTTAGTTTGGATGGTATTCCCTGAAACATTTCACTCCATCGTCGTTTGGGCTGAACCGTTTTTACCGTGGGTGAACCCAGAGCTTACCGTCCTTTCTTTGGCACTATATGCCGCTATCGCAACACTGGTGATCGCATGTCCGTGCGCACTGGGTTTGGCCACTCCAACGGCATTGATGGTTGGCAGCGGAAAAGGTGCGGAGAACGGAGTTCTGATCAGGAGAGGAGAATCGATCCAGTTGATGAAAGATATCAAAACCATAGTTCTTGATAAAACTGGGACTATCACAAAAGGGGAACCTGGTGTGACAGACGTGATAGGTGATTCAAAAGATGATATACTGGTTTACGCTGCATCAGCAGAACAGCGATCCGAGCATCCTCTCGGAGAATCCATCGTCAAAAAAGCAAAAGAGAAGGGACTTTCGATGAAAGAACCGGAGGACTTCGAGTCGGTGACCGGTCAGGGGATCAGGGCCATGATAGACGGGAAAGAAGTGCTAGTGGGAACTCCTGATCTTCTAAAAGAATACG
>JBNJDY010000070.1:0-7335 GCA_051745305.1 Thermoplasmatota archaeon | reverse complement strand
GGTGAACAACTCGTATGCAACGGGAAACGTGAGCGGCGATAATGATGTAGGCGGTCTCGTAGGAGATAACGATGGCATGGTGAACAACTCGTATGCAACGGGAAACGTGAGCGGAGTAGGTGATGTAGGCGGTCTCGTAGGATACAACTACTACGGCACGGTGAACACCTCGTACGCCACCGGTAATGTGAACGGAACTGAAGATTATGTAGGCGGACTCGTTGGATACAACTCTGGCACAGTCAGCAACTCGTACGCAACGGGAAACGTGAGCGGAGATGAAGATGTAGGCGGTCTCGTGGGAAAGAACCATGGCATTGTGAACAACTCGTACGCAACGGGAAACGTGAGCGGAGTAGGTGATGTAGGCGGGCTTTTCGGAATTAACTTTGGTACGGTCAGTAACTCTCATTACAATATCGACGAAGTTTTGATCAACGGTGAAAATCATGTAACTACCGGTGGATTGTATGAAGAGCAGTATCAAGATTGGATAACTAGCAACAAGACTCTCAATATAGAAGATTACAACGATACACTCGTTCAAGCCGGAGATCACTATAAGATCAGCGGCGTCCAGGGCATAAAAGACCTGCTGGGATTTGCTGATGATGGAGGATACAAATTCAGTCTCGTAGAGGATATAGATCTCTCAGGAGAACCGGGTTTGTACATCCCTTATCTCAAAGCTGACTTTGACGGTGATGGCCATACGATCAAAAATTTTCATCTGGATTGGACTGCAGTTTCAAACGTTGGATTCTTTGGGTATTTGAGTAAAGATGCCTCGGTAAAGAATATAGGTCTCGTAGAGGTTAATGTGAGCGGAGAAAGATTTGTAGGCGGACTCGTCGGAAGGAACGGTGGCAGGGTCAGCAACTCGTACGCCACCGGGAACGTGAGCGGAGATGAAGATGTAGGCGGGCTCTTGGGACGGGGAGGCTGGGTGGAGAACTCGTATGCGACGGGAAACGTGAGCGGAGATGAAGATGTAGGAGGTCTCGTTGGATTCAACTACTACCGCACGGTGAACAACTCGTACGCAACGGGAAACGTGAGCGGAGTAAGTGATGTAGGCGGACTCGTGGGACGTAACTGGGGCACGGTAGAGAACTCGTATGCGACGGGAAACGTGAGCGGAGATGAAGATGTAGGAGGTCTCATGGGAGATAACTATAACGGAGGGATGGGAGGGGGAGTTTTGTCCTACTCGTATGCTACGGGGAATGTGAATGGAGACAAGTTCGTGGGTGGACTCGTAGGAGATAACTTGGGCGGAATCGATCACTCGTATGCAAGTGGTAACGTGAACGGTACCCATAAGGTAGGGGGTCTCGTAGGGGATAATAATGGCGGCACAGTGTCCTACTCGTATGCAAGTGGTAACGTGAACGGAAGTAATACAGTAGGAGGGCTCGCTGGGTCTAGCTATTATGTATACAACTCGTATGCGACGGGAAACGTGAGCGGAGTAGGTGATGTAGGCGGTCTCGTGGGAAAGAGCTATACCACGGTGAACAACTCGTATGCTACCGGAAACGTGAGTGGGCCCGATGGTGAAACAGGCGCCCTCATTGCAAAGAATAGTGGAACGGTATCCAACTCTTTCTGGGACGAGGAGACTTCAGGGATGAATACAAGCGACGGGGGTACGAATAAGACCACTGTCGAGATGAAAGATTTAGCAACCTATACAGATACGGATACTGAAGGGTTAGAAGAGGCCTGGGACTTTGTAGGCGATCCCAACGATGATACTAGTGATGAGGATATATGGGATATTGACGAAGATGAAATGATCAACGAGGGTTATCCATTTTTAACACAGAAAGAAGAAAACACATTCCAGCTCAGCATAAATATAGAAGGGGAAGGTACTGTAGAAGTTGATGGAGAAGAAGTGGAAGACGGAGAGGAACAGGAATACGTAGAGGACACCGAATTGACTTTGGAAGCCGTCGGAGATGATAGCTGGGAATTCGATGAATGGACTGGAACAGATGAAACGGGAAAAGAGATAACCATCTCTATGGATGAAGATACTGAAATGACAGCACATTTTGATGAAGAAGACGATGATGAAAACGGTGAAGACGAAGGTGTCGGTATTCCAGGATTCGCACTTCTACTTCTATTAACGGCTGCGATCGTCGCTGTGGCGTTATACAATAAAAATGGTAAGAAGTGAATAGATGTTCAGGTCCAATAGTAGCCTCGAGATATGAAAAACCATTTCACCCTTCTTTTTCCTTATCAATAGGATGAGTGAATTTAGGAGTTATCATACAGAAATAATATGAACTTCAGTTTTGTATACAAATAGGCGTGAGTTTCCCTTCCCTCGCACTTTTTACTACATGAGAGGAACGAATGGAGTGAAAAAGTGAGCAAAATCTCTGATTCTGTGATATTTATCACACTTCTTTAGCGAATGTGAAAGAAGTTGATAATTATGAGACAGAAGCCATAGCAAGAAAAAATACTTTCTTACTGTAATTTGAACTTAGATGTCTGAAAATCTTCATTTGTAGTAATATATAGTAACGTAAATCAAATTATGTTTATCCATTAAGCACATTGAGGCAATCCCGGTAACATTGTTGGATATCATTTTTGTCACTTTTATCCTTTATTGTATCTTGGCTCGTACGTACAATTATATCAGCCTGTTGACGAATTGCCTGACGTTGCTCCGAAGTCCGCGCTTGGCCTGCGATGATTTTCAAAGTTTCTAAAAGCCTAATAGTCACTGCTACACTTGTACTACCATATTGGCGAATCTGATTAAAAGCGGTATTTAATATTCCTTTAAAAGTCGGTGGTTTTGAAATAACCCGAAGTGTACCTTCAGCACTGTAACGGAAGGCTGACGGGAATGCTTTGTTTGTTAAGCAGCAAAGGGTTGCGCCTAATCTATCAATGCATGCCATCGCTGTAAAGGGGTCATTTATGCTAGGTGAAAGGGCGCGTAACGCAATTTCAACAAGCTGATGGATTCTAAATTCTACATCTTGTTCCGGACTGCGTTGCGAGCCGACAATAAAATAACTAGCTATTTTTTCAGTTAAGTCTTCTTCAACTGCTTTCCTGCTTCGTAACACAGCCAGAGTACTCCCCTTGACAATAAATTCTCCTGGGCGGAACGATATATGAACAAGAAAATCATGTTCTTCTGTTATTTTTAAAAGACTATCATTATCAATAGATCGTAAATAACCGTTTTTCGAAGCGGTGATGTCATTGGTGTAGGTATATTTGTCTATTGTTGGTTCCTGTCCACCCCTATTTTCTTCATCCTGCGCCAATTTGCATCCTAATTCTTCAGGAAAAAGCCGTTCTATATCCTCTGATAGTTCATCGTAAACTGCTGCAACCACCTGATCTGCTTGTATAGAAGTTGATACGTGATGAATGAAATAAATAAGGACTCCAACATTCATTACAGCTAGAATTATCGCAAACGTAACTGCAATACCGGGTACAAAGACGCTGCCATCAACATTATTGACTGACCGAAGAACAAGCAAACAGTATATAAAGGTAGAAATAAATGTTCCGAGCACAATCTGATTACTTGTATCTTGCATAAAATTCCTTAATAAACGGGGTCCGAATTGAGAAGAAGTCAAGGCCAAAGCAACAATTGTAATTGAGAATATGACCCCAGCAACAGTTATCATGGAACCTGCAATCGTCGATAGTATAGATCGGGCCCCTTCTGGTCCACCCCCATACAAAAAGTCAAAGGCACGAAGATTCTCCGGTTCTATCATTCTATCTAGAGCAACTAAGACAAATGATAGCCCGATTGCCAAAAAAACCATTAAGATAGGGACAAACCAGAAACTATTGCGTACATTTTCCCATATATTGACTAGTCTAGTTTTCATAATCTCACCTGTCTCTCCATTACGCTTATTCGATTAGTACTAATTGAACATCAGTCTTAATATGCCAAATTCACTTGTTTTATGTTAAAAACAAGTTATACGTAACGGCTTTCCTTCCTATAATTCCATCTAATTGGTTATTATTATAGTTTTGTATTACTTTTTAATAAAAACCTTTTGTCACAACATTTTGTGTATTATCTGGAAAAAATTTCGTCAAGTTATTCTGAAAATATTTTTCCGAAACTAGCAGGGATAGATTCCTGCGGAATTTAAGTAGTGATGACAATAATGATTCTATGGTACTGAGCAACGTTCAAGTCAAGAAGATAGCCATATGAGTTGTTGATCAGTGATTATCCGCTGTTAAAGCAGCAGAGAACTTCGACCGTAGTCACCGACGGATTCAGCAGTTAGCTCAAGAATACAGAGAAACTGGTAATATTCCAAAGTTGAAAAAGTAAGGTAGAAAGAAAACTAGAAAGTACTCAGGAGAATTGATAGAACAGATAAAGGAAATCTGAAAAAAATTTCGTAGGGGTGCTGTGGCTATCGCTGAACATCTGAGAGAAAAACATGGCGTAAAGATAGACAACAACAAAGTTCATGATGTATAATGGAATTTGCATGCAAATTCCATCGAGATGAGGATTTCTTTTCAGAATTCCTCAGTATATTGCTGGAGAATAAGGAACACAATGATACTATTCCGATATCTTCATCTAGCAAAAATATAAGAAGATATGAACCAGTCAAAAAATTTTACGTACATAGTAATATGAATAGGAAGCCATATAGAGAAGAATCAAAATGGTTATTGGAAGAATTAAATCTAGATCATATAGATTTGACAGTTATTGAATGGCCATAAATAGGAAAGTGTTTTATTTGTTAAACTTCGTATCCAAAGACATAGAATGGATTTATAAATATAGGTTTAAAAAATGGAGAATGAAAAAAGATGAAGTGCATATTAATGATAAAGCATTCATCGGGAATCAAGCCGTAGTTGTATACAAATGGGGAGCGAACGTTAGTGAGTTACCAGGTATTTTTCTTATAATTGAATATATTCAGTATTGTTTAGAAAACTATTTGAACGATCACCATTTTTGAAAGATTATGCGGAGAAAAGTAAGATTCTCAGACGAAACAGGAACGGTAATGCTTGGGGATTGGAAAGAACACGGTATAGAATCTGGAAATTTGTTATATGATCCAAGTGATGTTGATATATTATCTCCTTCAGTACCTAGTAAAATAATCTGTGTAGGTAGAAACTATTTAAAACATGCTGAAGAGATGGATAATAAACTCCCAGAGAAACCACTTTTATTTATAAAAACACCTAACTGCATTGCCGGTCATGAAGATACAATTGAATTATTAGAGGGAAAAAGGAGGATGGATTACGAGGCTGAACTGGCAGTAATTATTGGAGAAAAGTGTAAGAATGTCAGTAGGGAAGATGCCTTAGATTTTGTAGAGGGATATTCTTGTTTCATAGATGTAACTAACAGGGATGATCAAAAATGGGAGAAGAACTGGGTGAGAGCGAAATCATTCGATAATTCGGGTCCTGTTGGACCTGTTGTCGTTCCGTGTGAATCTGTTTCTGATGATGCAAGAATACAGTTGAGATTAAATGACGTGGTCAAACAAAATTCGACAATCGATAACATGTACTTCTCAGTTCCTGACCTTATCGAGGAAATCACTAAGTATATGACCTTGGAGAGAGGAGATATAATTGCAACTGGTACTCCGGAAGGTGTAGGACAGTTACACGATGGAGATACAGTTGAAGTCGAGATAGACGGAATAGGTACACTTAGAAATTATTTTGTTGAACCTAGCAAGTGAGATGAAAGGCAGCAGCTACCTTTTTATCTTTTTTTAGTTCTTCATTGTAAACTTTACAAGCTTTTTCAGTAGGATATGATTTTATTTTAAAATCGACATTTGAGTTCAATGACCCAGGAACACTTAATCTCCCTGAACTACCCCTGCCAATTATCAATAATTCAGGTTCGAAATCAATTATTTCCTGTAAATCTCCTATTGAAAGATTGTGACCTTTTTCTCTCCACCATCCTTCTTTCACTTGATCACCTAGTAATATTACATCATCGGTGTAAACCTTATCATTTATCTTGATTTTCCCAAATTTGTAGCCCTCTATGAACTTGTTTTTCATATTTTTTTATTAGTTGAGAAAGTTTTAAAATTTTATCCTTATTAGTTTCTGCAAATCGATAATCTTTTATGTAACTTATTTATACCTTGTTGTAGGGATAAAATGAGTAAAATAACCTTCAGTATCATAAAAGCAGATGTAGGCGGCCATCCTGGCCATGCCAAAGTCCACCCTGAACTAGAAAAAGTAGCAAAAGAAAGTCTAGAGAAAAGTGATTTGTTACTAGATTACCATGTGACGCATTGTGGGGACGATCTTGAATTGATAATGACACATGAGAAGGGAGAAGATTCAGAGGATATCCATTCATTGGCATGGGATACTTTCAAAAAAGCAACAGAAAAAGCTAAAGAGTTGGGACTTTACGGAGCTGGTCAGGACCTATTATCAGACGCATTTTCAGGAAATATCAAAGGTATGGGACCGGGAATAGCAGAGATAGAATTCACACCAAGAAAGGCAGAACCCATTGTTGCATTTTTAATGGATAAAACAGAACCGGGAGCCTTCAATCTACCGATATTCAAGATGTTCGCAGATCCGTTCAATACCGCTGGTTTAGTTATAGATCCATCTATTCATAACGGATTTGTCTTTGAAATTTGGGATATAAAGGAAGATAAAAGGATAATGATGGAAACACCTGAAGAGATGTATGATATACTGGCTCTTATAGGTGCAAAGGGGAGATTTGTTATAAAGAGAGTTTATCCAAAAGAAGGAAAACTTCCAGGAGATGAACCCGTCGCCGCAATAAGTACAGAGAAATTGTACCAGATAGCCGGTGAGTATGTTGGAAAAGACGATCCGGTAGCTGTTGTAAGAGCTCAATCAGGATTACCTGCTCTCGGAGAAGTTTTAGAGCCATTTGCGCACCCATTCTTAGTTTCTGGTTGGATGAGAGGAAGCCACAACGGACCTATAATGCCTGTAGGTGTGAAAGACGCGATGTGTACACGTTTCGATGGCCCTCCAAGGGCTGTAGCACTCGGTTTCCAAATGAAAGATGGTAATCTTACAGAACCTGGTGATCTATTCGATGATCCGGCGTTCGATCCAGCTAGAGAAGAATCTGCCAATATTGCGAATTATATGAGAAAACACGGCCCATTCGAACCTCATAGATTGCCTATGGAAGATATGGAGTACACAACACTTCCAGCAGTTATGGAACAGTTGGAAGGCAGATTCGAGGATGTCGAATAAACACCCTTATCTTTTCACTTTTTCATTTTTTATAAAATAGAA
>JBNJDY010000069.1:0-7434 GCA_051745305.1 Thermoplasmatota archaeon | reverse complement strand
TCCACTATATCCAAAACTTTAGAAACGTGTTCGCTCAAACTTTCTCCCCTATCTAAGGGCACGATTGCAAATTCTACTATCATCTATATCACCTATAATGATATTATACCGCTAAAATTAAAAGTTATTGGAAAGCACAAATTTAAAATCCCTTTAACAGATAATCACAACGTGATTCGATGAAGAAGATAGGAGTGATCGGAGGAACTAGTTTCAAGGATTGGGACGGTTTTGAAGTTCAGGAAGAGATAGATGCTTATACATCATGGGGTACGCCTTCATCCCCGCTTTTAAAAGGTGAGATCAATGGTGTACAGGTCTTTTTACTGCTTCGACACGGTAAAAAGCATGATATCCCACCGCACAAGATCAACCATAGAGCAAATATATACGCTCTTCAAAGAGAAGTAAAAAACATCATAGGTATCTCATCGGCAGGCGCTTTAAATGAAGATATAAATGTTCCAGCTATATCGATACCCAGGGATTACGTGAATTTCTGGAACGTGCAGACATTCTACGATGAAAGGATCAAACACGTAACACCTACACTTTTAAATGACATCAGAAAAGGTCTACTGAAAGCATCTGAAAAGATCCAGAAAGAAGTTCGAGATGAAGATGTTTACGTCATGACGAGAGGACCGAGATTAGAAACTAAAGCGGAAGTTCAAATATTGAAAGGATTCGGGGATGTCGTAGGTATGACAATGTGCCCAGAAGCCACTTTATGTCAGGAGAATAGTATCGACTACGCATCCGTAATTACCGTTGATAATTATGCCAATGGAATTGGACCAGATAAAGTCAAATACGAAGATATCGTCGAAACAGCGAGAGATAATTGGGATAACGTTACTGAGATCCTAGAAGCATAT
The DNA here is from genome assembly GCA_051745305.1 of Thermoplasmatota archaeon. GTDB lineage: Archaea > Thermoplasmatota > Thermoplasmata > Halarchaeoplasmatales > Halarchaeoplasmataceae > Saliniplasma. The sequence goes on along the minus strand of JBNJDY010000069.1, from coordinate 6,556 downwards.
TTCGAAGGGTTGTGATATGCATGAGTTTAGTTATCAAAAATGCGGATATAATCGGTAAAGACGGTATCTGGGATGTTCTGGTCGAAGACGGTGAAATAAGAAGCATAAGTAAAGATGAAGATGGTGACGAGATCTTAAACGCAGAAGGCAAGTACTTATCACCTGGATTCGTCAACACCCATACCCACGCGGCCATGAGTTTACTTAGAGGTTTTGCTGATGACATGCCCCTTCAAAGATGGCTGGAAGAGGAGATCTGGCCCGTTGAAGCAAGATTGAACGAAGATTATGTTTACTGGGGGACTAAACTAGCCTGCTTGGAGATGATCAAAACGGGTACAGTCGCTTTCAGCGATATGTATTTCTTCATGGAATCTACGGCTAAAGCTGTAAATGAGATGGGCATGAAGGCTGTGATTAGTTATGGAATGATAGATCTTGGAGACGAGGAAAAAAGAAGATCTGAGATAGAAAAGACAGAAGATTTTTTAAAAAGTATGGAACGATACAGCAATATCCAACCCGCCTTAGGACCTCATGCAGTCTACACCGCTTCAAAAGAAATGCTGGGATGGTGTGCTGAAAAATCAACTGATGAAGACCTTTTAGTGAACCTTCATCTTGCAGAAACTGAAAATGAGTTGAAGGATTTTAAACAAGACCATGATATCTCACTTACTGGGTATCTAAAAGAAGTTGGTCTGTTGAACGAGAGATTGATAGCCGCTCACTCCGTTTGGTTGGAAGATGAAGATTTCGTTAATTTAGGTCAAAATAAAGTCACCGTCAGCCATAATCCCACATCGAACATGAAGTTGGGAGTGGGCAAACCGATGAATTATTCTAAACTTAAAGAGAATGACGTAAAAGTCACTATCGGAACCGATGGCTGTGCATCTAATAACAATCTAGATATGTTGGAAGAGGCCAAGATCGCTGCTATACAACAAAAGATGCCAGGATACCCGACAAGATTACCTGCGGAAGAGGCTTACGAGATGATAACAAAACACGGAGCTGAAGCTCTCAAAACCGGTGGAGGAGTTATAGAAGAGGGGAAAGCAGCGGATTTAATTCTTATAGAAAAAGGTGTGACATCGATACCTGGACACAATCCGATTTCGGATATCATCTACTCCATGAGCGGTTCTGATGTAACTGACGTTATAATAGACGGTAAGATCGTGATGCGCAACCGATATGTAGATGGAGAAGAAGAGATAATGAAAACCGCAAAAGGTAAAGCTATGGAATTGGTTTCGGGGAAGTGATATCTATGCTCGAAAGATTGAAAGGATCATTAGAAAGTTGTCCAGTAGTTGATATGGGGGATTATCATTATTTCATTCATCCTTTAACAGACGGTCTTCCACAGGTGGAACCAGAATTGATCGCCGAGGTTGTGGATGCCGTTATCGAACACGCTAACTTAGATTGCGATTATATATTGACAGCACAGTCCATGGGATTTCCGTTAGCTTCTGCGCTTTCCATGAAAACCGGTATCCCTTACAAATTCATCAGAAAACGAAAGTACGGTTTAGAAGGAGAGATCTCGATAAGCCAGATCACAGGTTATTCAGAAAGTGAGATGTATATCAATTTCGTAGAACCCGGGGATAGGGTATTTTTCATAGATGATGTTTTGAGTACCGGCGGAACTCTGAAAGCTATCGTAAAAGCGCTGGATAAGATCGGTGTCGAGATAATAGATGTGATGTTGATCTTTGAAAAGATAGGGGTTAAGGAACAGTTAGAGAAAGAGTTAGGTATCAAAATAAAAACTCTACTCAGATTAGATATGGACGGTGATAAAATCAAGGTTCTGGGAGAAGGTATCTAGTCTTCTTTTAGTATCCTTTTCTTTTTCCCGCTTTCACGTTTTTTAGGATATTCTTCCTTCAGAACTCTTTTCTTGGGCTGAACCGTTTTTTTGTTCCTGATGACCCTTTGTTTTTTACTCACATCTTTTTCAACTTCTTCATCAGGTTCATCACTTACCGTATCTATTATAGGTTCGGTCTCTTCGTCATCATCTTCTTCACTCTGCTCTTCTTCTTTTATGACACGGTGTTTTCTAATATCTTCTTTCTTAGAGTTTGTCCCCTCTCTTTTTTTCATCACTGGAAGTGTTTTAGTTCCGGTCTTTTCCGCTTTCTCATCTTTTTCATGAGATGGTTTTTTCGTTGACTTTTCCTCATTTTCCTTATTAAAATTACTTCTCTTCTTCATCACTGGAAGTGTTTTTATCATATCTTTTGATGAAATTTTATCTTCAGAAATGCTTGAATCCTTTTGTTTATTCTTATCCCTTACCCTAAGATATAATAAAATGATCACTGCGAAGAGTAGGAACGTTCCTACACCGGCTGCCTCCATATCAGACATACCTAACCATCCTGGCTTAGGCGGGGATATATCTAAGTCGTAAAATCGAGTCCTGATAGTACTGTTCGCACCAAGGGTGTTGTTTTCCTCTGTTTCTATGTAGTATTCGTATGTACCCGGTTCGAGATACATCTCGTAATAGTATTTTTTACCGTAAAATGTATGCTGGTCAGATCCGTTGTATTCTTTCATCTGATAGTGGTCACCATCAACTACAAGTTCGATATAAGTTGGTAGGTTTCCGTCCTTATCTTCGTATATGACCTCCCACCTCACTTTAGTTGGTTCATAAGTGACTTTAACAGTTTCATTGAGTAATTTAGGTGGATTGTTTACGGGATTAACTTCCAGAACGAAAGGTATCTCAGTGTCCCATTCTCCGAAGATAGTAACGTTGAATGTCATATTTACGGTTCCCCAGAAATGATCATCTGGTAAGAAGTGTATCGAATTGGGCTGAATATCTACATCGACCCTTTCACTGCCATGGACACCGGTGATCTCTGCTTCGGGGGGCAGCGATTCATGGATACTATAGTCAGTGTGGGTTGTTCCTTCATCCATGGACGCGTTCAATGTATTTTTAACCATAAATTCGCTCTGATCATCCAAGTAAACCCTGTCTCTTCTAAAGGCCGAGTCCACCACTTTGATGCTTGAATCGATTAGGTAGAAGTGATATCTACTGTTCAAAATACTGTTTCTTCTCGTGACTGAAGAACTTCTTTCAAATTTCATTGCATTGTTTTCATTATTGGAGAGTATATTATCTTCTAGATAAGGGGAGCTTCTTTGTACGTTTATGCCGAATACATCATTGTTTGAAACTGTATTCCCGATGAAAAGAACAGATGACCGTAACTCTACACCGGCATGATTGTTATTTATTGTATTTCTTCTGACCATGCCATCTGACGTTTCTATGTATAGACCACGTCCAGAAGATCCAGTGATCGTATTTTCTTCCAATCTGATATCCCTAGATCCTCTTATCATCAAACCGATTTCACCACTATCTTCTAAAACGTTTCCATGGATGTATGAGCTGTTACCAGAAATTCTTATACCGAATGAACTGTCCCGGATCCGGTTGTTCAAAATCGATAGATCTGTTGACTCTTCTACATCTATACTCCAAACCTTGGTTTCTCTGATATCGTTATCTCTTATATCGGCACTGCCTCTTTGTATTAAAATTCCATAACCCTCTTCCTTGAATAGATTGTTTATGATCCTTGGTCTACCACCTTCCCCGTTGATCCCTCCCTGATTTCCAAAAAAGGTATTACCGATAATAGTAACATTTGAATCAAAAGTTCTTACAGCAGATCGTCTTCCATCTAAGAAGTTATTCTCCTCCACCACGGGTTCCCCGCCATGGATAGTAACAGCATGTTCTACCCCCTCGTAAAAATCATTAGAAGATATCGCAGCATTTGATTTATTTAACCATACTCCCTTGTTAGATCCGACATCATTTCCAGATACCAACGGCGCTCCGCTATTTACTATTATTGCGTGATCACTTGATTCAAAGAAATAGTTATCAGTTGCATCGAAAGAAGAATTCGTTGAAAGAATAGCGGTGTATGTAGCGTTTCTAAATTCTGAATTTTGTATGCTGGGTGATGCGTCTCTAATGTTGATGTCGATGTAGTTTTCATCGAATCTTGAACTATCTACTTTCACGGATCCAGAATCGATGACCAAACCAGAGTAATCAATACTATCTCCAAGGTACTCAAATTCCGAGTCCCTAATGTATCCCGTACTACCAGGTTCATAATGTATCCTAGTTCTTCTACCTACCTCGAATTCTGAAAACTCCTCTACTGGAAGACCTTTTTCATTCTGGAATTCGAATATGAATTTATCATTTGCATTCACCCAATATCCTTTACCAGGTACCATTGTGTCGTTCTCCGACAAAGTTATTTCTTCGCCATCTGTCATGGTTGTAATCGAATCGATGTAAGATAAGTCTTCTGAGAATACTGACGATACGTTTTTTTCTTCGCGACCCGGATATGAGATCATGTTGAGTCCCTGTTCAAGGACCCTTTGGAAATTATCTTCTAAAACACCATCCATCTCTAATATCGTTGCACTTGTAATATTTATCATAACACCCATACCTGGTCTGATCTCTTTAAGGGTGTTAAAATGGTCTTCTCGGTCTGGTTTGAAAGTCAAGAAACCTGATTCTGGATCGTAATGCCAAACAGAGTCGTAATGTCCGTCGAGAGGTTTTAGAACATCTCTAGCTGTGTAATCTTCTCTTAGGAAAGGAAAAGATATCATATTTTGTCCTTTTTCGAGTTCAAGAGATATGCTTGAATAGTATTTTCTATAATATGGTTGAACAGTTGAATCTTCTATTCTCAGATTGCCCCCATCTTTTACGATTATTTCACCCTCATCGGTGGATTTTATGTAAACGTCACAGTTCTCGATGTCGAGGTCACCTCTAACGTTAACCGTTTCATCTATTATGACTTCTTTATTTTTCCACTCCTCTGTTTGATCCTTACCTATGACCGATGTATCTTCCTCCTCGAACTCAGCTTGATTTACAGGGCTGGTACTCATAATAATTGAAAGTAGAATCAGTATAGATAATAGTTTGATTGAGGTTTTCACCTGCATGTTCATTAGTTCTCCTCTTTATATCTTAAATTTACATGAGAAATAGTATTTGTAATAATATAAACTTTAGCCTTTGAAAAAATCATCCACCACTTACGGGAGGTAATACAGCTATTTCATCACCCTCTTCCAGCACTTTATCCCGTTTACCGGTCTGTTTGTTGACCGCTAGTATCAACTGATCTTTTAAATCCATTAAACCAGGATATTTGTTTATCAATGTCTCTAAGACATCCTTGGTTTTGGAGCCCTTTTTGATATCTATATCGATCTGTTTCGATCCAACAACGTCCCTTGCCGAGGCGAAAAATTTGACTTTCACATTAACAGTAGATGACATCAATCCATATTCATTGAAGGCGGTATATGTTCTTTTCGATTTGGTGTTTTGAATTTCTGCGTTAATTATTCAACTAGGTAACATAACAATTATAAGTAATCACTTAAATCACCGTCTATGCCTTTCGAAATAAAGATATCTAGCCATACTCCTGCAGCGGGTAACGACATGAATGAAATCTTAGAAGACTTCCTTCTTGATATTGGTTATTTATCGGGTAGGAAGACCGGTAAAGAGGTACATGAGAGTGTTCCTTTCAGACTATGGACTGACGTGTTTTTAAAAAGTCCCGAAAAACCAAAGACTGTAGATGAGATGGTAGCTATTCTAGAAACTTCTAAACCAACTATATATAGGCACCTTCGGAAATTGAAGAACATGGATCTATTAGAATCCGAAGAACTTGTTTTAGAAGATAATGGTGAAGTCATCAAGAAGGGTTATAGGATCAGACAGGGAGACTTACTGACCGCTTGGCATGTCACCGAGGCTAACATCGAATCTACGATGAAAAGATACCGCCAAACTATCAAAAGGATAAAGAAATTAACCGAGGAATGATACAAATGAAAGATAAGAATAAGAAAAAGATCAATTCAGCTTTAACAGAAGGTTCACATTATATAGTTAAATCACTTGCTACAAGGGAAGAATCACTCGAAACTAGAGGGTTCTTCGAAGGCTATGTTTCACTGGGTAGAGGTCATGCATTGAGGATCAAATTGGATGATACGAATGATGAAAATGAAGGAGAAGTTAGGATCGTACCAAATCATATGATCACATCTATAGACATAATCAAAGAGAATGATGAACCCGAAGAAAATAAAAAACCGTCCAGCTCTTACTTTGGTTGATATCATGCCTCTACAGATAGATAGTGATAGTTTAGAAGCGAGACTTATCCGAATCCTTATGAAAGGAGAGAATATAACATTGGAAGAAGCCGCTAAGAAGCTCAATGTTTCAAAAAATAAGTTAGAAAGGGCGGTGAAATCATTGGTTTCTAAAGGGATAGTCGGTATTGATGCTCTCCCAGATAAAAAATATTTGAGATTGAAAAGAACCGACCTGCAGTTTCATGGAACCAATCCTAGTCAGGAAAAGGCGTTAAAAAAGAAAAAGTCAAAAAAATCAAAAGAGAAGGGTTCTAAGAAAAGCAGAGAGATGATGTACCGCTAA
>JBNJDY010000068.1:0-7576 GCA_051745305.1 Thermoplasmatota archaeon | reverse complement strand
TAGTAGGAGGTTTGTTTATTATTTGTTTAACAAATGCACATTTGAATATATGTAAAACATAACCTTCGAAATAAGTGTTATGAAAATGAATAGCTCTAGGATAAAAATTAAATAAAGTACTTAACAATGTATCATCTATGGAATTAACAACAGGCCTAAAAATATTCAGAGAAACTCCTGAATTTTATAAAAAATATGGATACCAAGCCTGTCTAGCTGATCTCACCAAGTCTTCTCTTGAGTTACTAAGGAGTCTTGAAGAGAAGCTGAAAAGTGGTTACCATAATATATTACGGTCTGATGAAATCCGAAAACAAAGGAAAAAATTGTCAGTAAAAAGAAAGGCTAAATCCAAGTGGAAATGCACCGTAAATACATCACCTCTAGCTGCTAGAACTATGCCTTACTTTCCAAAAACACTTGGTAGGCTATTAAGAAACAGTTCCGGAAGTTTTTATGACTACGTTGATGAAGAACTCGCTTATTATATGGGAAAGTACTGGGATATGAGGGGAGGTTCCGGTACTTCTAGAAAAAAAAGAGTCGAATGTATCAATAAATGTACTGGAAGAGGAGGAGACACAAGTCGTGGTTACCTTTTATTTCCATGGGAGAAAGTACCAGATTACTATAATGAACAATTAATCAGAGATGTGGGAAGCAAGAGTTTTCTAGGAGGTAAAATTGAAATTAGGTCCCTTGAAAGAATGTGTAAAAATAGAAGACACATAATCGAATATTACCCGGATATCAAACCATTCCAATATTACAAGAAATATGAATTAAGCGGTAACAATACAAGATTCGTCCCAGTCCATGAAATAAATATACCTGAAAGATGGGAACTTTACATATGACCATCTTTTAACTTCTGAATAATCATTAATAATTTTAAAAACAATATGTTTTTATATCCTTTGTCTTTCAGTTGATATCATATCTCCAAGAAGATAACTATGACAGAAGACTTAGAAAAACAAATTGAAGAGATTGAAGAGGAGATACGTGAAACTCCATACAACAAGTCTACTCAGCAGCATATAGGGAGATTGAAAGCTAAACTTTCAAAATTAAAGGACAAATTGGACAGGCAAGGTGAAGGTACTGCTGAATCTGGTGGTTATGCTATAAAAAAAGAGGGGGATGCTACCATAGGGTTAGTCGGCTTTCCAAGCACCGGTAAAAGTACTTTATTAAACAAGTTAACAGGTGCAAAAAGTCAAGTAGCAAATTACGAGTTCACAACTTTAGATGTGATACCTGGCGTACTAAAATATAATGATGCAGTACTACAAATATTAGACTTGCCTGGTTTAGTAGAGGGGGCATCTTCCGGTAAGGGTAGGGGTAGAGAAGTTTTATCTGTAGCTAGAGAAACAGATCTTATAATACTGATGGGAGATGTTTACAAAGACGATCTTCAAACGATGGTAGATGAGCTAGAAAGTAAAGGTATCCGATTGAACAAAAAACCTCCTGAGATAGTTATTAAAAAGAAAGAAAAAGGAGGTATAGAAGTACGGAGTACCGTCGAGCTGACCAAAATTGATAAAGCTACTATAAAGGAAATTTTAAGAGAATACAGATATATCAATGCAAACATAGTTATCAGAGATAATATCACCGTCGAGGAGTTGATCGATCATCTCAGCGGCAATAGAGTTTACATATCAGCGGTTCCGATCATAAATAAAATAGATTTAGAATATCATAATAAGAACTTATCTGATAAGATAAAAAGGTGGGACCCAGTTTACATTTCTGCGTTAAAAGAAAAGGGCTTAGATGAACTAAAAAAGAGGATATTTGACGAACTAAACATGATCCGAGTATTTTTGAGACCAAAAGGTGAAAAAGCCGACGATGAGCCGATGATATTAGATAAAGATGCTACTGTAGAAGATGTGTGCAAAAAACTCCACAGCGACTTTATGGAAAAGTTTAGATACGCTAGAATCTGGGGTCCGACAGCTAAGTTTCCTAAACAACAAGTGGGGCTGGATCACAAACTAAAAGAGGGAGATACTGTTCGAATTATCACTGAATGAAACAACAGTTAGATTTAAATTATACCATACTTAGTAGTGTTTATCATGATGAAAGAAGTGATCTCGAAAGCAATGAGTTCTGGATTGGATTTTACGAGAAGAGGAGCTCTTAAATCTTTCCTGAACAGAATGGATATAGACGAAGATCTTTATGACCAGGTGTACATCGTTATTAAAAATAGATCCTACAAAAAAGAATTTGAGAATACTCCTAAAAGGGATATCATCATATTTTTACCCCAATGTCTAAGAAATTCTGAAAAATGTGAAGCTGAACTTACAGATAAAGGTTACGAATGCAAACATTGTGGAGGATGTTCTATCTCAACTATCATAAAATCAGCCAATAAATTAGGTTATTCAGATGTTTTCGTAGTACCAGGTGGTAGTCTAGTAAGGAGTATAATCAAAGAAAAAAGACCTGGAGCTATAGTCGGAGTTGCTTGTAATTATGAATTAGTCGAAGGGATAGAACATGCATCCGTGCATGGTATCCCTACCCAAAGTATTCCTTTGCTACGCGGTGGTTGTAAAGATACTAAAGTAGATGAAGAAGAGGTTTTAGAACTTCTAGATAAGTAACTTTAGTTTCCTTTTTTCCCTTTGAAATAGTAAGAAGAAACTATTCCAACTCCAACAATTATCCCTATCAGTATTAGGATATGTAAGTTCGTAATCTCTATAGGTCTTCCTGACGGTTGGAAAGCATGTAATAATCCTTCATAAGAAGTAATGTAAACCGATCCATCCTCTCCAATGGCAGGTGATGAAAGGATCTGTGAATCTAAAGTATAATTCAATCTTTGGGTGCCATTTGGATTTAGGGCGTAAATCGTCTTATCGAAAGAACCAAGATATATTGATCCATCTCGACTTATAGCGGGTGAGGAAAATATCTGTCCTGATGTGGTGAAATTCCATTTTTCTGTGCCATCTGGATTGACGGCATATAAAGTTTCATCATAAGAACCAATGTAAATGATTCCTTCTGAATCGATGGCCGCTGATGAAAAAACTGGGCCTGCTGTACCAAAACGCCATACTTCAGTCCCATCTTCTTGGTCAATAGCGAATAGGTGGCCGTCCCCTACTCCTATGTAGATATTTCCATCTTCACCAATAGCAGGCGATGAAGCAATACCAAGATCCCTTTGAAATGTCCATTTCTCGGTGCCGTCTTTATTGATAGCATGTAGCTTACCATCTGTCAATCCTCCTTGTTGAGACAATACTGTTGATGCTACGTAAACATTACCGTCGTCATCTATAGCCGGCGACGATTGAATCATACGCATCTCTCGTTCACCTTTAAAAGATATATTCCATTCTTTTTGTCCTTCGGAATTCAGGCTATATACAACACCATCGTTATTACCGAAATATATGTTACCATCAGGTCCAATAACTGGAGATGAATCTATCCTGCTTTCAGTCGGGAATTTCCATTTTAAATTCCCATCCGAATCCAACGCTGTTAAATTCTTGTCCTTAGAACCGACATAGATGGTACCATCTTCAGCTATGGCAGGAGTGGTTTGTATGATCTCGTCAAAGGTATATTCCCAGTTCTTTTGCCCATTTTCATTGATTGAAAACAATGTGTCCCCTGCAGCTTGGATAATATCACCATCAGTATCGATCACTGGTGACCCAACTACATCTGAAGCCAATGATGTATTCCAAACCGGATTTAGTTCTATATCGTCGGAACCTTTTTCTACACTTCCTGTTCTTCTTGGATTTTGTCTAAAACAAGGCCATGGACTACTTTCCGACAATCCACTAGAACTTACTTCATTTGAACTACTGAACATGATCAAAAGTGAAAAGAGTATTAGTATTACGACTATTATCACTGAGCAGGATTTCATCCATCGTTTTGATAAATTCATTTTAACTTAGCCACCTTTTCAAACTGAACTTAATGTGACGCACTATTTTTATTTTTCCCAGTTATCACATCATCAAAAGGGAAACTATTAATAATATCTGTATCAATTCTATAATCAGCATGGAGGAAAATGTATGAATAAACTTACAAAAATTATGTCAATACTAACTCTACTAGTGATACTTTTTGCGATCAACGTACCTATGACTAGCCAAGCTCAAACCGATGTACCTGAATGGAACGAAGGTGATTCCTGGGCTATGGGATACGAAAAAGATCTAGACGTACTTTTTGCACCAGGATTAGATATGATTAGAGATCAAATCGAAGGTGATTTAGAAACTGAGGAGGAATTTGAAAGTTTCGATTTCAACTTCGAAGGAGATGTATCTACGTATTATGTGTTTGAAGTTGTTGAAGAAGGAGATGACTATTACGTTTTAGAGATCTACGCTGGAACCGAAGTGAAGATGCAAGGTGATTTCGAGGCTACTGGACAACTGCCAAAAGAAGGTACAAGTGAAGAAGATAACGATACTGAAACAAGGACGATCAGTGGAGACGGAGACTTGCATTACATGAGTAAATTGACCGGTGAGGCGGTCTTTACCAAAAACGAACTAGCACTTGAGAGTTTAGAGTTCGATATTGAGATGTCTATTGAAGGAAATTTAAACCTTTATAATTTCCCAGACATCGAGATCCTAGAAGAAAAAGAGGAGTTCCAATATAGAGATTATAGTTTCGGTATAATATTCAATTTTGAAGCTTCAATTGAAATGTCTTTTGATCCCGCACTAGATATATACAATTTCCCGATAGAAGAAAACACTAATTGGATTGCTAATTCCACGATGACGATATCAGGAACTTATCAAGGCAAATTCGACATTACTGGAATACCAGAAGAATTAAAGCAGGATATTGCAGAAGAGATGGGTATGGAATTCCCAATAATCTTTGAAGATTTAGAAGTAGAAGACATTGACGAAGTAGAATATGGTACGATCGAAGAAACAAATTCCCCGGTCGAAATTCCAATGAAATGTACTGGAACAGATACAATAGTACTTCATGACGGAACAACAGTAGATGTTTACATCCTAGAATTTGATATGCCTACTTCCCCATACCAACCAACTCCACCATCGTTCATGATGAAATATTCATCTGAACACGGAAATATCGTTACCACTGAAAGTTCTTTAACAAACACACAATTCGGAGAGTTTGTGGCGGATGACAACATTGAGATGGAATCAGTAGAGACTAGTGAAGCAAGGCAAAATATCGATGCAATGGGAGAAGAAGAAGAAAACGGACTCCCTATTCCATTTGCTTCAACACAGATGGTGATGATCTCATTGATAGTCGCTGTGATGATAGCGATGATACTGAAAACGAAAGTCCCAAAAAATAAGAACTAGGATAACATAAACCCCCTTTTCTTTTTTAATATTATATGATAAAACTTAAAACAATCTTGGGTACTCTCATCAAATAAAAATAATAGGAGATGTTAGGAAGTTATGGATACATTTTTAAAAATCGAAGACCTCAATAAAACATTCAATGGTTTCGAGCTTTCAAACATCAACCTAAATATAAAAAAAGGTGAAGTCGTTCTTTTAGCTGGAAGAAACGGAGCGGGAAAAACAAAATTGTTAGAATCTATTTCATGTATTTCACCTCCAACTAGTGGTCATATTCAATTTTTCAACGAAACTGTGTTTAAAAATAAAACCTATAAAAAAAATTTACATAATAATCTAAACAAAGTGGGACTGATGCTCCAAGATGAGAGATTGTTCAGCAGTCTTACGGTTGAAGAAATTTTTGAGACTTTTTCTAGTCTCTACGATGTAGATGATTATAAAAAATACTTCGCTGAATGTGAGCTTATAAAAGAGAGTATCCATAAACGGATAAATGAGCTTTCTGAAGGTAAAAAACAACTTACAAAATTTCTCCTAAGTATATCTCATGATCCGGATTTAGTTATATTAGATGAACCAAACTCATACCTTGATGACGAGGTTAGAAAGTGGTTGTTTAATAAAATAAATGAAATGAAAAAACATGGTACATCCTTTTTAATAAGCTCAAATCAAATGTGGGAAGTGGGTGGGATATGTGACGAATTGATTATCCTCGAAAATGGAAAAATCATCGATACGATATCTGAATTTAAAAAGTACTATAACGGTTCAGTTATCGAAGTCCCAAAAAAGACCATGGAGTTGAATTCAATACCAGGGCAAATCACTATAAAAGAAAAAGAAAATAGAAAAGTAATCTTCACGACCCATCATATTAAAGATGTCCTTGACAAGATTGAACTAGAAGAAGAGGATATAATTGAGATCAGGAAATTAAGATTAGAAGACTTTTACAACCTTAAAATAGAGGTGAGCACTTGAAAAGATCTCCCTTTAACACCTTCATAAAGTCTCAGTTGAAAAGGCGGTTAAGAAATAAACGCTTCTTGATATGGGTGATCATTATGCCGATGCTCTTCATGGGTTCATTGTATTTGATATGGGGGGGAGAAGGAGTACAACCACATGTAGCTGTTTTAAATCAAGATGGATCAAGCATATCTCAGATCGCCATGGGCGTTTTAAGATCCCAAGACAACATAAATGTCGAAGAAATTTATTCACTAGAAGAGGGTGTGGAGAAATTAAGGTGGGGTGAAGCTGAAATCTTTTTAGTGATACCTGATGATTTTTCTGAGAAATGGGAGAATATATCAGGGGGAGAAGAGGAATACGAATCTATAATATTCGATATCTATTACACTGCTGGGGAACAGGAAGAAGAACTGATCAACATGATCTTAAAAGGGATCATAGAAGATATCAATACTTTCATAGAGGGGGACAGACAGAGACCTGTTGATATCAAAACACGTAAACTTACTCTTAATGGAGGGAGTACAATGGACATGCTTCTACCCAGCGGTATTATAATAGTTATTATTCATATCGGTATATATGCATCAAGCAGTGATACGTCTAGATTGAGGGAACTTAAATTTGATAAAAGATTAAAAACAAGTTCATGGAAATCTATAAATGCCGTTTCAGGTAAAGTATCAGTGGATTCTTTACTAACTACGTTAGCTGGATTGATAGCATTACTAATGGGATCTATTTTATTTGAGATAAGTATAGGTCCAATTATTATTTTAGGCTCTTTATTGCTGTTCTTTATTACCAGCCTGGTGTTTAACTTGATAGGACACATTATAGGTAAATTTTCTGACACTCAAACGTCCTCCCAAAGTATCTCAAGTATGTTCGTTTTCCCATTAATTTTCTTCGCTCAGGCTTACTTGTTTTCCAGCTTCTTCCCGGAGTATATACGAATGATTTCACGATTCTTACCCATTTACCCGCTTGTAGACGGAATACAAAAACTTTTATTCTACCCGATATCCATTATTGACTACGGTATTATAATTCTTATAAGCTTAATCTGGCTTGGGTTAACATTCTCCATATGTTTTTTATTGGAAAATAGAAGATGATGAATTAAGATATTACCATTCATAAATTCTAAATAGATAGGTTTTATATTATCCTTAAAAGTGGTTTGCATGATCAATTTAAAAAGTCAGAGGACGACTAAATGA
>JBNJDY010000067.1:0-7896 GCA_051745305.1 Thermoplasmatota archaeon | reverse complement strand
TCTTCAACAGCTTCTTCCTCTTCAACAGCTTCTTTCTCTTCAACAGCTTCTTCCTCAGTTTCTTCCTCTTCTTCAGCCTCTTCCACTTCTCCCTCTGGTTCTTCCGGTACTTCTTCCACTTCCACATCAGGTACTTCTTCAGTTTCACCTGTTTCCATTTCTGCTTTGTCTGGCATGGAAGGTACTTCGATAGTAGGCATCTCTCCACCTTCGGAGATTAATTCTTTTTCTCTTTCAAGCATCTTTTTATGTGCCTCTAGAAGTCTATTCCTTTTATTGGCTAATTCTTTATCTTCGTCTAGTAGTTGTCTTTCCTTCTTCATCATGTCTCTGTTTTTGTCTAGACTTTCTCTGAAAGTGGCTTGTAACTCTGATAGGCTTTTCAGGCTTTCTCTCCTTTCTTCCAAGATTTCTTCTTCTTTCTTAACAACGGCTTTCTCTCTTTCGTCTAGGTCCTCCTCTCTCTCGACCATAGCATCTTCTCTATCAACGAGGTCTTTCTTTTTATCCATAACTTCTTCTTTTAGCTCGTCGATCTGTTTTAGCTTATCAAGCAGGCTGTTCCTGACAGATTTTACTTCCTCACGTTCTTGGTCAAGTTGAGCTCTCGCTTCTTTCAGCTTTTGCTGTTGATTTTCAAACTTAGTTTTGAGTTCTTTGAGCTCATCTGACTTTTTAGCGATTTCCTGCTTACGAACGTTCAAGTCATTTTCTCTTTTTTTGAGCTCTTCCTCTTCTTCATCAAGAGACTCTTCTCTTTCGTCCAATTTTGAAGCTCTTTTATCAAGCTCTGCTTTTTGCTGTTTTAGTTTACCGACATAACCTTCCATTTCTGATAAGAATTCATCTTCTTCTGGCAATGTAATTCCCCCGAGGGTTGATTTATTCAAATGTTATAGGCGAATAGTAACTCTATCTTAAATAACTTACGAAAGGTTATCTCTTCATTCGAAGATAGGTCCTAATATCTTCAAACCGTTGTCACCAATATCGAGAGCATGTTTTTCCATACTGTGTTTACAGGCCCTCATCTTTTCGATCTGAAGGTATCTTGTGAGTTTTCCTCTGTTCCTATCGATACCTAACATGATAACACCGTCTACAAGGAACCCTTCGTTACCTAATAGATTAGCTTCTCCGCCTAACGAACGCTCCATCACTACGAAACTGTAAAGATCTAGATCCCTCAACAATTTAAAGAAATAGAACATTTTTTTACGCATGTTCTTTTCGTTTTCCATAAGTGAGTAAAGTGCACCTAACGAATCTAGTGCGAAAACTTTGAACTTATCGCCTTTCTCTTTTTTAAAGTGTCTCAGCATTGTTTCTAAAAAATCTATGTAATCCGTTTCTTCGTCGTCTTCTACAATTTGATCGATCTCTCTCAGATCAGTTATATCTGATATCTGCATATTCAGACTCAGATCGATACCTAAACTTTCCATATTATTTAGATGACTATCTACATTTTCTTCTAAAGTGGTATATAATCCAAAATTACCTGTTTTTTCGACGTATCTTGTCATCAAACTGTAGCAGAAACTTGTTTTCATAGAACCAGGTGGGCCTGTTACCAACGATACTTGTGGTGGTTTAACGTCGGTGTGAAAAACTCTATCGAGACCGGGGATCGTATCTTTAAACATCGTGTGCACCTAACTCCGTAATACCTATGGCCTCATTTAATATTATCGTTTTACTGTTTTAAACAATCAAAAATCTTAATTCCTATAACATAAATAGGATATCATGGTGAATATCAATACTCATATTTCTGGGATCAAATTAGAAAACCCCCTCCTTCTAGCCTCTGGGATATTAGGTCAAACCGCTGATTCTATGAAGAGTGTTTTAGATTCTAAGATGGGAGGTGTGGTGACAAAATCTATCGGATTAGAACCTAGAGAAGGTCATTCAAATCCTACTATGATCGAGACTGAGCATGGATTACTCAACGCCATGGGTTTACCTAATCCTGGAATAGATGATTTTTTGAAAGAGTTAAAGAACCTCTCTAGAAATCCTAACCCTATAGTTGGCAGTGTATTCGCTGGGGGTAGTGATGAATTCGCTGAGCTCTCCTTAAAGATGGAAGAAGGGGGAGTAGATGCAGTCGAATTGAATCTGAGTTGCCCTCATGCAGAAGGTTACGGTGCTGCGATAGGAACGGACCCGGAATTGGTGAAGGATGTTGTGAAAACCGTAAAAAGAAATACCAAGATTCCAATTTTTGCCAAATTACCTCCATTCTCAGATATTGTTGAGGTTGCATCAGCTGCTGAAGAAGCTGGTTCTGATGCAATAGTAGCTATAAACACAGTCCAGGCCATGGCAATCAATTTCGAAACAATGAAACCCTTCCTAGGTAATAAAGTGGGAGGATACAGCGGACCCGCCATAAAACCTATTGGGCTGAAGTGTGTTTACGATATATATCAAAATGTAGACATACCCATCATAGGATGTGGTGGTATAACTTATGGTAGAGATGCCTTAGAATACATTACAGCAGGAGCATCAGCTCTTCAGATAGGTTCTGCAATTTATTACCGAGGTAAGGATGCTGGTTCACAGATTACTGAAGAAATGAAAGAAATCATGGAAAAAGAAGATATTAAAAGTTTGGTAGAACTGATTGGTTCAGCACAACAATTTTAATAGTGGTTTACTTACTATACTTAAATAAAGATAGGTGACTCTAAAATGAAGGATCCTGACCCAGAAGATTTCGTAGAAGGTATCAGCATGTCGGATTTCACGACTATGATGATGCATATGTATAGGGGAGAGGTTCAAAGAGCTAACGTTTGGAGACATCGGTTAGATAGAACCACAAATTGGAGCATCTTGATCCTATCTGCATTAATAACATGGACATACACTGATCCGTCTCGTCCTCATGAATTACTTCTTTTTGGAGTGGTTTTCATTTCAATTTTATGGTTTATCGAATCAAGACGTTTTCTTTTATTCAATGCTTACGACAGCAGGGTTAGAGTTCTAGAAAAGAATTTCATAGGTAAAACACTCTATCCGGAGAAGGGCGTAACTAGTAGGCAGTGGATGAAAACCTTATCTGGCGATCTGCGTACACCTCACTACAAAATTCCTTACTGGAAAGCATTATCTCATAGGTTAAGAAGGATATACATCTGGCTTTTCTCAGTTACTCTATTATTATGGTTGGGAAAACTTTTGATGCATCCAAGTCCCTCAGGTGATTTAACTACTATGATATTAAGGTCTTATATAGGAGGGATCCCTGGTGCCTTAGTATTCTCTATTACTTTCTCTTATTACATAATGCTGGTTGTTATTGCCGTAACTACACCTCAATTCGAAGGTAAGAAGTATATGGTGAGGACTAGTAGAGAAGAGATAGACGAGTGGGAAGAAAAGATGTGATATTAATTAGTGATGATCTTCGCTCCTTTAGACGTCACTATTACTGTATGCTCCCTCTGAGTTACTAAGCTCCCTTTAGTTTCCACTAATATTGGATATGTCATAGCGGCATTAAATCTTATCAATCTTTTTAAGCGGTATTCGTAATCATCGCCGTAACTTCTGCACCATCTTCCGGTAAATGGTAAATGATGGAACCTCTCCTTGACCCAGTTGTAGAATTTTTTATCTTCATCTTTTAAGTTTCTTGGCTTTTCCAATTTGACTATCCTGCTGTTTTCCCCATTCCTAACTTTACCTGTTCCATCAGTAGCGAACGGTTCAATGGCCAATACCATACCCTTTTTGATTTTACCTCTCCCCTTTGGGACATTGGGAATAGAGAGGCCACTGTGAAGTGAATACCTCTCAATAGAATGACCACTTAAATTAGATATAGGCTTAAAACCTCTACTTTTTATGGCAGATTCAATATTCCTACCGATGTCTTTTGTTTTCACACCGGGTCTTATAGATTTGATAGCAAGGTCTAGGCTTTCTTCTGCTGCTTTAATAAGATCCTTATATCTTTTGGTACCTATCTCTACAGTCAGCGCGTTGTCAGCAATATAACCATCTAAATGCACACCGACATCTATCTTAACGATATCTCCATCTTCGAAGAATTTTTCGTCCCCAGGATAAGGTGTGTAATGCGCACCTACATTGTTTACTGATATATTGACGGGGAAAGCAGGTCTAGCACCGTATTTGTGGATGACCTTTTCAACTTTATCTACTACAGAGATGTAGCTCTTCCCTGCTTTACATGTTTCTTTACCTTTTTCTAGAGCTTTTCTAGCTATCTTACCTGCTTTTATGTATTTCCTTTTAGATTTTGCGTCCAAGTTTATCACCTATAGTTTCTAATGAAATAGCACCTTTTCTCAATATTTCTATGTCACCGTCGTGTATTAATAGAACGGTAGTTCCTTCTTTATATTTACATTCTCCACAATTGATATAGAGTTTTACTTTATTCCCGAGCTGGGTCTTGGCTGTTTCCATATCGGTCGGATCCGGTTTTCCATGTATATTGGCACTTGTTGAAGTTATCGGTCCAAATTTTTCTACGATCTTCTGAGCGACAGGATGATCTGGAACTCTTATACCGTATGTGTCTCCATCTTTTTCAACAACGATAGTCAAAGGTCCAGGAAGAAAATGTTCCTCTAACTCCCAGGCGAGGTCTGGTATGTCTAAATGGGACGAGGCCTGTTCTAAGCTTATGTATGCTGTTGATATCTTTTTGTCAGGTGGTGCTTCCTTTACTTTCCTGATCTCATCTAAAATTAAAACATCAAAAGCATCCCCTCCTAGACCATACA
Source organism: Thermoplasmatota archaeon (assembly GCA_051745305.1). Lineage (GTDB taxonomy): Archaea > Thermoplasmatota > Thermoplasmata > Halarchaeoplasmatales > Halarchaeoplasmataceae > Saliniplasma. Next base: position 3,124 of record JBNJDY010000067.1, on the reverse strand, counting down.
GCGTTTCTGTTGGATAAACGATGAGTTCACCGTTTAAGAGAACCTCTTCAGCTAAATAAAATATCGATTCTGGACAATCTCCATCACATTCTTTTTTATCACATTCTACTTCCATTTAAACACCTTTAAAGATACGAGATATTTTGAAGAGATAATTGTATATGTTGATTTCCCTCTTTTTCAATACTCGGTCCATGACCCGGATATAGTGAATGTACATCATATTTGGTCAATTTTTTGACGGAATCTTTAAGTTCTTTGAAATCGCCTGTAGGCAGATCGGACCTACCGACTCCACCTCCTGAAAATACCGTATCACCAGATAGAAGAATCTTGTCACCACCGTGATATAAACATATGCTGCAGTTCGTATGGCCGGGAGTGTGTATTTTTATAAATCCAGCATAAGTGTCTCCATCAAATGTCTTAACATCCAAACCAGATATTTCTTTCCCAAAACTACTTGAGATTATAGTTTCATCGTCACCTTCTCGCAGTGCCTTTGCAGCCAATTCGTGGGCATAGATGGGAACATCTAACAATTCAGATAACCTTTCAGCACCACCGACGTGATCGTAATGCCGATGAGTCAAAATTATCCGATCGATGTCTATGTTTTCACTGTCAACGTATTCGTAAATACGTTTGACCGGTCCTGCACCAGCATCTAAAATGAAGTTTTTCTGTGCTTGAACTATATATACGTTAGATGAGAAAGCCTTGCCCTGTATACTCTTGATTTCAACCATGGATCTCTGCGAACTTCTCAAAGGATCTGTCATATGTTTCCTCCACATCGTCTGGGAATGCACAAGCTGGTAATTGGTTCATAGAAAGATGATACTGTATACATTCACAGCAAATACCTTTTCGAGGACATCCTGGATATGAACAGTTACAATGCCCCATATTATCTGATTTTTGACATTCCATTCTATCACTTTTTAAAATTTTAGTTCTCTTGGATATTATATATTTTTTGTCATCTGAAGATAATCCAATCGAAAAGAATAATTACACCGATCAATTCAGCAATCTTGATGGGAAAGTTTTGTAAAAGGTGTGGAACACTTCTAAGACCGGGGAAGGATAAATCATATTGTCCAAAATGTAATACGTTAGTTACTAGAAACTCCCATACAACGAAGGGTCAAAAGCCAAAAGTATCAAAAGAAGGTTTATTCCCTTTCCAGAAGATCAGGGAGGGACAGAAACAATTCATGAAGGACTCTGAAAGAGTCTTTAAAAAAAACAAAGTTCTATTGGCACATGCTCCAACTGGGATAGGAAAAACAGCGGCAGTTCTCACTTCAGCAGTTAAATCAAAGAATAATGACCAGAAGATCTTTTTTCTAACTAGTAAACAGTCACAGCATCGTATAGCCGTCGATACCATAAAAAACATCTCTTCCTCGATATACGCCCTAGATATCATCTCCAAACAGCATATGTGTCCCAGGGAAGAGTCAAGGTTACCATACCCCGTTTTTGAAAGATTTTGTAAGGAAAAGGGCAAGCATTACTGTAACTTATACAATAATAATATGAATAATGTTGTTGAGAGATTGAGAGGATACACAAGACATGTAGATAAAATAGTAGATGTGTGCAGTTCAAGGAACGTATGTCCACATAAAGCCGCCCTTGAAGCCGGTAAAGAGGCGGATATTATCGTCTGCGATTACAATTACATCTTTTCGGATATACAGGAACAGATAATGGAACAGCTAGGTCTAGCTTTAGAGAATTGTATAATAATCGTTGATGAAGCCCATAACCTTCCAGATAGAGTACGGTCACACCTTGAAGAATCTATTTCTCTACAGCAGCTTCAGGAAGCTTTTAATTTATTGAATGCTAAAAATCCATCTTTAGCAAGCTGTATCAAAAGACTAGCACTTGAGTTCAATAAACTGAATATTGGTGAACAGCCCATCGAAAAGAAGTTCTTGGACAAACTGATAGACAATTCACTGAAAAGTGGACTTGGACAATATCCCCGGTTCGAGGATTTTCTAAAAGAACTTGAAACAGCTGCAGGTAATCTGATAGAGAAAGATTCAGCAGCAACAGCTCCGTGGAGTTTATTTTCGTTTTTTGCTAAATGGGATAAGGAAGGAACGGAGATATATCGAGCATATCACCAATCTCCACCAACGTTTCGTGTAGGTTTACTCGATCCAGCGATGTTGACTGAAGATATATTCCATTATATTTCGTCAGCGGTCCTTATGAGCGGAACGCTATATCCTGGAGAGATGTATGCAGATCTTTTAGGTATCAAAAATCCTATAATCAAAGAATACAGTTCGCCTTTTCCTAAAGAAAACAGGAAGATCGTCAGTGTAAACAACCTAACAACGTCTTATAAAGAACGTGATCTGCAGATGTTCCAAGCTTATGCCAATTCAATATCAGATGTGGTGAATAATGTTGATGGTAACATAGCTGCATTTTTTCCATCGTATCACCTGATGGAGAAGGTAGCAGATAGACTTGAACTCGTACATCTAAATAAGAATTTACTCATAGAGGATAAGAGGTACTCAAAAAAGGAGAAAGAGAATTTAGTCAACAAACTAAAACGCACAGAAAAGAACTTATTATTAGGGGTTCAGGGTGGAAGCTTATCAGAGGGAGTTGACTACAATGACAACATTCTATCAGCTGTAATCATTGCTGGCATTCCTTTCCCACCGCCAACAATAGAGTTAGATGCACTGCAGGAGTATTATGAAGAAAAGTTTGGTAGACGAAAGGGTTACGATTATACAAGGATATATCCAGCTTTGAATAGAGTTCTGCAGGCTGCTGGAAGATGTATTAGAAGCAAGAGCGATAAAGGGCTTATCTTACTCATGGATAAGCGATTCAATTACGATAGGTACAAAAACAAAATGCCTGATGAGTTCAGTTACAGACCAACAAATAACCTAAAAAGAGAATGTGAAAAGTTTTTTGGAAGTTTTTAGTCTTTCTCTTCTTTCAAAAATCTCATTTCATTCCAAACTATCTCGTGTTCAAAACCTTCTTTTTCGAGGAATTTACTTACTTCGTCGGTTATCATGTCTATCTCTGATTCACTTTCATCTATCCTAGGGTATATAAAGAATTCAACCCTTTC
>JBNJDY010000066.1:0-8081 GCA_051745305.1 Thermoplasmatota archaeon | reverse complement strand
TTAGCTGGTAGGGGTATATCAAACAGATTGAAATAATTATTCATAATCCGGAGACTTTCATACGTCTACCTGGAAGATCAGCCAAGTTCAAAGCATGTAAACCGTTGTTTTCATATATCAAAAATTCTCCTTTGATCCCGACCATCTTTCCTCTGTGAAGTCCTGGGGTCGGCCTGTATCTGGGAACTGCACGTAAAGGTAGCGAGATGGGATAATCATTTAAAAAGACCAATTTACCCGTCGGGATCCTATTTTTTACAGACCTATAACCGGTTCTGATACTTTCTTTATCGATCTTTTTAGAAAATGTTTTCAACTTTCTTTTTTTGCTGACCCTCTGGCTGATGCTTAAAGTATCACTGATACGTTTTTCCTCTTTCCTTGCCTCTTTCCTATGTGGAAGAGTTGCCAATAAAGAATAGGCATCAGCCCCCTGTTCGATCAACCTTGTCTTCAACCTGGATTTCTTAGTCATCCCTATCTTTGGATGGTAACCGTGGAAGGCAAGGTAGACTGCATGTTCTTCTTCGCAAAAACCTCCACGGCATTCTTCACAATCTTGGGGTTCAAAAATACACTTTAAATTAGGAATACTTTCAGGGGCACATTCTCTGCATTGAGAAAATGTGTTAACGGATCTTTGTTTAGGGCAGGGTGTGTATCCACCTTCGAAATTACCGATGCATATCTTTTCTTGGGAGACGTTAAAATCGATCTTACCCAGGTTCAACTCTATGAGCTTTTCGTCGCTGAACACCCTAAGTTCAGGGGTGAAAGAATCCCATCTGTAAGAAACAACATGGACTTCTTTTTCGTTTATCAATTTCTCTCTATCTTTTAACAGAGTGTTAGCTTGTTTGAACACTGATTCTAAAACATCGTCCAAAAATATATGGTTTTTGCACTTTAACTGCGTTAAGGTATGAATGATTTAAATAGCATTTACTATTTTACAAAGTGATGACTTACAAAACAATTCAGGACACCGTTCACGGAAGTGTTAAGTTATCCGGTCCCTTTCTCGAGCTTTTAGAGACCCCAGAAGTTCAGAGGTTACATGGTATAGCCCAGCTTGGTTTGACCAAACTTGTTTTTCCAGGAGCGAATCATACTAGGTTAGAGCATTCTATCGGGGCATATCACGTTGCAGAAAGGATGTGTGAGAGTTTAGGGATTGAGGAAGAAGAAAAAAACATAGTAAAGGCTGCGGCGTTACTTCATGACGTTGGGCACGCTCCCTTCAGTCATACTTTGGAATCTATACTCAGTAGAACCACTGACAGCGACCATATGGATATAACTAAAAAGATAATCAGGGGAGAAATTTATACCGAAGAAAGGGACGTTCCGACTATACCAGAGGTATTGGATGATAATGATATTCCAAAGGATAAAGTTGCCGAGCTGATCAAAGGGAGGGATAACAATTCGAAGATAACTGATTTTAACGTACATCAGGGTCAGAAATATTTTGGAGAAGAAAGGTACCTTTACCAGATGATACACGGGCCTATGGATGTTGATCAGTTGGATTATCTTCTTAGAGATTCTCATTACACGGGTGCCGCCCACGGAGTTATAGACTTAGAGAGGGTACTTCAGACCATTGAAATACACAACGGTAATCTTGTGATAACCAAGGGAGGTGTCCCTGCGGTAGAGGGGATGTTGGTGGCAAGAGGTTTGATGTTTTCTTCCGTTTACCTACACAAAACCGCCAGGATCGCTGAGTTGATGTTGGCGAAGGCTATCGACGGACTTGATAGTGAACATGAAAAAATATATCGAATGACAGATTGGGAATTGATGTGCTTTTTGAAGAGAAAAGGAGGTTTTCAGTCCGAGATAATAGATAGATTAAAGTACAGAAGGCTCTACAAACGCTGTTATTCTTTAGAAGAAGATGCCCGTGGGGATAATGATGAAATTGAATTACCTGGAAGTATATCAGAGATAAGAGACCTTGAGAAAACTATTGCACATAATGCTAGAGTAGATGAAAATGAAGTGCTGATAGATGTTCCCAACAGAGAGTTAAAGTTATCTGAGCCTAGACTTGCCAAGACGGATATAAAAATTTTAGATGATGGTAGGCTGTTTAACCTCTCTAAATACAGTCCTTTAGCTTATGCGCTACAAAAAAGACCTAGCCAGCCATGGGTTTTGATGGTTTCTAGTCCCTCTGAGTTAAAAGGTAAGGTAAAGAGAGCTGCAGAAAAAGAGATTATCGGATGATTCTTAAAATACTATATTTAAGTCATGGCAATTATTAAATAGGGGGTTGTGATTAAACACATAGATGGTTCTTATGGCCGAAGAAGATTTTGAAGAAGAGGATGATTTTAGGGAAGATGAATTTGAAGAGGCGGAATGCCCGACATGTGGTGCAATAGTATCATCTGATGCCATGGAATGCCCAGAATGTGGCCAGTTATTTGATGATGAGGATGAATTATGGGATGAAGAGGAAGAGGAATTTGAAGAGCCATGGGAAGAGGAGATCGAAGAAGAACCCGGAAAAGGAAAACTTTATCTAGGGATTTTTTTAGCGCTCTTAGGAGGAGTCGGTCTAACGTTCATGTCATGGTTCCATAATGTTATCGGAATATTCCACGATGCGGGAATAGGTGGTTACGAAGGGTATGGTTATATCGATCAATCTTTAGGTGTTAGTGGTACGATCGTCACAATAATCGGTATCGTGCTCATATATCTTTACTTCAAAGACCTTAGAGAAGCAGAAGAGTCCTCTGAACCTATCGATGAAGATGAAGAAGAGGAGTTCTTCGAAGATGCCGAACCAATCGATGCTGAAGTAATCGATGAAGATGAGGACTTCGACGAGGATGAAGATGAGGACTTCGACGAGTATGAAGATTGGTAAAAAACCCTTTTACTTTTTTCACTTCTTTAAAAGATAAGCGAAATATTTTAAAAGATGTACTCTCTAAGTAATATATGGATGGGATTTGTCTGACGGAAGTAGAAAACGAAATGCAGGAGGACAAAAAGGCTCTAACCGAAGAAGAGATAAGGGAGATGGGAGAGGTAGAGATAGATGATATGATATTGTCTGAAGAGGATATGGAAGAGGAAGAATCATCGGAAACTGATTTTGTAGGTGTTACGTTTGGTGATGTGGGTACTACTACACTTCAATGTAATGTATGTAACCCTGTGGACAAAGGTGAATATATCGAACTAGAACATCCTACAGCGGATAGAGTCCTAGGTCAGATCGAAATGGTTGAAAGAAAAACAGATCTTTCAGTCGATAAAGCTATAGAATTGAGTAATGGTGAAAGTATAGAGATCGATGAAACCATTATTGCAACTATAAATATAATCGGTTATAGGGATGAAAGAGGTCTTTTGAAATTACCTGGGAATCCCTTCAGAGCCGGAGAAAAGATATATCTTGCAAAAGAGGACCTTATAAGGGATGTCATCGGTCTTAAAGAGGATGAAAATGGAGCATTTATCGGTAAACTAAGAGGCCATGATATAGAGGTCGATCTCGATATAAATTCTATCGCTCAAAAACATCTATCAGTTTTGGCTAAAACAGGTAGTGGGAAGAGTTACACGACGGGTGTCATTATCGAAGAATTCATGAAACACGATGTAACCAATATAATATTGGATCCACATGGTGAATATTCCTCATTGGCAAAGGCTGGTAAAGTTGATCCCTCTAACGACTTCGGTGTGGAGTCTAATGGGTATGGAGATAAGCTGACGGAATTCACACCTATGCCTGAGATAAATAAAGGTGCCAAACCCCTTAAATTTACATTCAGTAATATGGAACCTACAAAGATACTTGAAATGTCCGAATTAGATAAGAGAAAATCCAACATCAAAAAATTGGAGGGCGTGATCTCCCGATTGGAGGTTTCTAAAGGTAATTACAGTATAGATGATATGATCCGTTTGTTCAAACAGAATGAAGAAGACGATGTCAGCACTATAATCAGAGGTTTGAAGACATTAAAGGGAAAGAAAGTATTCGCCAAGATGGGTACCAGGATGGACGATATCGTTCAAGAGGGAAAAACATCTATTATAAATCTGAAAGGGACCCCTCCCGATCTTCAAAATTTTGTAGTAAATAAGTTGGCAACCGCTCTTTTTGAGTTGAGAAAGCGTAACAAGATCCCTCCTTTGATGTTATTCGCCGAGGAGGCACATAACTTCTGCCCTCAAAGAGGAAAAACGGAAAGTTCCGAAATCTTCCATACAATAGCAAGCGAGGGAAGAAAGTTCGGTTTGGGTCTGGCAATAATTACACAAAGACCTGCCAAAGTAGATAAAAATGTATTGAGTCAGTGTAACACCCAGGTTATTTTGAAAGTTACCAATCCTAACGATTTAAAAGCTATCGAATCGTCGATCGAAGGTGTTACGAGACAGATGAAAGAGGAGATCCAGAGATTACCGATAGGCGAAGCTATCGTCACAGGCGGAGGATTATCTGAACCCTTATTCGTAGCGGTCCGTCCAAGAGAAACCCAAGATGGTGGTCAATCTATACGTGTAGTGTAGGGTGTTGGATGATGGTAGATGAAAGTAGAGTGAGGGAATATCTGAAGAAAACTGAAACCGCGTTGGGTAAAGTTGAGATCACCGTTCCCGACCGTTCACATTATTCGAAAATTGCAGACGATTTTTTGAACATGGCTAGATCCTATTACGAAGATGCTGTACACTTTTTTGAAAATGGTGATCTGGATAATGCGTTCGCATGCGTGAATTATGCCCACGGTTGGTTGGATGCCGGTGCTAGATTAGGACTGTTCGATACCGGCGGAGATGACGAACTGTTCACGTTGGCTGAATGATCATATCAAACGTGCACCTTTGTTATCTATCCGAGTGACATAGATATTCTCAGTATCGGTTTGTTCTTCGAGTATCTCTACGATTGTTTCAGTATCTCCGAAAAAGAACGCTGAATTACCTATCATAGCCATACTCCCTTTAGCATGACTCCTTAAAGCATCGATGGCGTCCCCTACTTTTTCTTTTATAAATTTTGTATTCTCGGCGAATTCAAGTGATAGGTCCAAGAACTTATCAAAATCATTATCTGGTAGAAATTCGTCCATACAATCATTGCCGAAGAGCTTTATCCATTCGCTTAAAAGAGGGTCGTTTAAGATATCTGGAGTCACTAAGGGCTGTCCGAGAACTGCTATAACCACTTCCTTGTCAATTTCCTTTTTTATGATCTCACCGTCAGGGGGGAGTCCTTCCTTAACCCTTATCTCGAAACCTCCCATAGATTGGCCCACAACATCGCCTAAACCAGTTCTACAGAAGACTTCAGAATTATGGGCATATTCGACAGCTTTTTGAGGGTCCTCTCCGAGGTCGTTTAAAGCTGCCATACCCGCTGATAGGGCACAAGCGCCACTCATCCCGAATCCTTGACTGAAAGGGATATCGGTTTCTATGAATACTTCACCACCCTGTGCTATATTGAAAAGTGTCTTTTCTACCGTTGGAAAGGCTGTTCTTTCACCGTCAACTTCTATGAGCCATCCCTTTTCACCGACAGTGACCTCAGCTTTAGCACCCAACTCGATGGAGAACCCTGCACCTCTAGAACCGGTTTTATTGAAGTGTTCTTTTGTTGAGTCGGGGAGTGTAAAAAATCCTGTTATGTGACCTGGGCAGAAGGCTTTACTTGTCATTTTATTTCCTCTTCTTGATTTCGTCAAGTATTATATCTGCGAGTTCTCTTTTGCTCCCTTCTATCCACTCGTTTCCCTTTACGATACATACAGTGTTACTTTCTCTTTTAACATCTTCCAAGGAATTAGCTACGACCATATCAGCACGTTGCTCATCTATCATCTTCTCAGCTTTTTCTACGGCTTTTTCTCGTGAATCTTCCGCTTTGAAAGCTACCAAGAACTCTACGTTTTCTCTTACTTCTTCGATGAATTTGGGTAGAGGTTTTAATTCCAGTGTGATACCTTCTTCTGAAGATATCTTTGATTCTGAAACTTTATCAACACCGAAATCCGAAAGTGCTGCTGGAACGATGACGGTTCCAGTTAGATCCTTGGAATACCCTATCAGGTCATCGAGTGTTTCGAACCTTCGATTCGGGATCCAATGAGGTATCTCAGCTTGAACGTTCCCATACCACAATTGAACGTTAGCTCCCCGTCTAAAAGCTCTTTTAGCCAGTTCGATACCGGTTTTACCGGTGGCCCTATTGGTGATGACCCTCATGGTATCTATAGGTTCTACACTGCTCCCTGTTATAACCGTTATATTTTCACCTTTAAGATCGTCGTTCAGTACTCTTATTACGTTGTCAACTATCTCCTCTTTATCTGCAACTTTAGCCGCTCCCTCTTCGATCTTTGGACCTACGATGGTTGCTCCTAGTTCCTCCTGTACCTTTTGTAAATTATCCATGACGACCGGATGCTCGTACATACTCTGATGCATAGCAGGGACTATCATCAGTGGTATCCCTGAACCTATACTCGTGGTAGCGAAGGTTGTAACTGGGGTATCATCTATCCCGTTGGCTATCTTAGAGATGGTGTTGGCGGTAGCAGGTGATATCAAAAACAAATCGGCTTTATCCGGAACTTTTCCACATAAACTGACATGTTCTACCTGGCCGGTCAATTCAGTTATAGGTTCTGTACCTGATGAAAATTCTATAGCGTACGGATGAACTATCTTCTCGGCCCACCCTGACATAACACAGTGTACTTCAGCCCCTTCCCTGACCAATTCACGGATGAGCTTCACACACTCGACTGCAGCTATGCTGCCAGTTATACCTAGGACTATCTTTTTACCTTTAAGGTCGTCGCCTTTTGAACCTCTTAAATGTTCTGATGGATGCATATTTACACCTATTATACGTGTTACTTTTAATAATATTTATCGCAGCGCTGTATCATTTAGTTAGGTACAGGGTTATAATAATTTTTTCTTCTCTTAGCCCCTCTTCAAACCATGAGGAACTTAGAACATCGTTATCTAAATTCTCTTTAAAATCGGTGTTTTCTACTAACCCATCACTGCTTATGACCATATCCTCTGTAAAATCGCTGGAGACTTCCAGGTACCAATCGTATCTTTTTTGTATATGATCGTTGACCATCTCGGAGATGTTTTCGGTATATGTGAAATTTTCACGTTCGATGCCCAAACTCTCTAAGTAAAGTTGTTCTATTAAGAGCGCCCTTACGGTCATGTCTGTTCGATTGACAAAACCTTGGCTGTAGTTGTAACCTGTGTCAGGTATCGTTGAAGAAAGGATAGCTCTTCTTGTATGTTCACAATAATCCTGGGAGTAACTCCTTTCTTGTATCGTATCTAATCGATTACTGGAGTACACTGTCAAGACCGATGCCGCTATCATCAAGAAGACAAAGAACAGTACGGCATCATATAAGCTGAAAATGCCTTTCCTATCGAAGATCATCCCACCTCCCATATAGTTATCTTTAATGAGCAAAGGTGAGCTCTACCTAGTGTATCTTCAACTACGACAGAAGAACTTCTAGAATAGACCTGTTTTTGTGACGGGACGGATGATGTTTTGAACTCGAAAGATCGCTGGTTTTCGTAAAGACTGTTATCCGTAATGGAAATTTCATACTCGAACCCTAAGGATCGCGGATGATAAGTTCTATTCAGTGTGGTTTGGTTGAGAGTTTCTAGGTTCTCAGAAACGTATACTCCAGGAGATTCTGTTATCAAGTGATAACGTCTGAAACTCGACATGAAATCGTCGAGATCTTGTTTCATATCATTTTCTTTCTGCTCTTGGATGTATATCGATTGAACGTGAAATATACTCAACGTGAAGATCGAGATAGCTATTATTATGACCAGTAAAGCGGGTATATCGACGAAGAACCCTGCTACTCCTCTGTCATCTCTGTACATCGGCGCTTGAAAAGAGGTATGGTATATATATTTTAAAACGATTCGTAGACACCGTTGTGAAACGTGTCTTCATATCCCAGTTCATCTAGATGTAGTTTTCCTTGGAAACTTTTCACTAAAACTTGTCCCCATCTATCGTCGTAATAGTTGAATCC
>JBNJDY010000065.1:0-8226 GCA_051745305.1 Thermoplasmatota archaeon | reverse complement strand
CTTACTAGGACTGAGATCAAATTTGAATCAGTAGATGTTAATGAGATGTTAGAGATTATACTGGATGAATTAAGTAGACAGATCGATAAAGAAAATGCAGATATACAGTCTTTTGAGATACCTGGGGTAGTGGGTGAAAGAACGATCTTGAAACAAATTTTGACCAATCTTATATCTAATGCTCTTAAATTTGTAGAGAACGATCCAGAAATAAAAATTTATGGTGAAGAAAAAAATGATAAAATTCGAATTTTCGTAGAGGACAATGGTATAGGTATCAAAAAAGAAAAACAGGAAGAAATCTTTGAAGTTTTCGAAAGATTACATGGTATCGAGTCTTATAAAGGGACAGGTGTGGGATTAGCTATCGTTAAAAAGGGAGTAGAGAAGATGGGAGGAAAGTTCGGAGTCCAATCTGAATGTGGGGAGGGGAGTAAATTCTGGATAGAGTTAGAAAAAGCATGATCTTCAATATATGTTTCCAAAATTTATTTACAATAAAACACCGAAAATCTAATTATTAGGGTATACCTAAACATTTTCTGAAGATGAATAATTTCAAGTTCGAAGATGAGGTTATATAAAATATGCGATATCTACTTTTACTAACTGTCATAGGGCTATTGAGCGGTGTGATTGGTACTGCTGGCGGTAGTTTAGCTGTCGTATTTGTTAGGAAAGTTGAAAATAGGCTGATGAGTGTTCTATTAGGGGTATCAGCTGGGATAATGGCGTCTATAAGTTTCATGGAACTGATACCTGAAGCTATTGAAGAGGGGACCATCTTTAGTGCTATTTTTGGTATTTTGATCGGTATAGGTATAATCGGTTTTTTGGACATGAAGTTTCCTCACCGTCATTTCTCATTCAGTAAAGATGGTGACACAAAAAAAGGGAGGTATCTTAAGACAGGTATACTATTAAGTATAGGTATAGCTCTCCACAATCTACCTGAAGGCGTGGCTATCGGCACAAGTATGATAGTGTCTTTTAAAGTAGGGTTGTCAATCGGTGTCCTTATGGCCATCCATAATTTTCCAGAAGGGATGGCGGTAGGAGCTGCTATGTGTATTGGGGGCGTTAAAACGTCTAAAGTCCTTTCGATAGCTGCTCTAGCAGGAGTGCCCATGGGTATCGGTGCATTCATAGGTGGGTTATTAGGCGGCGTTTCGGATTGGGCTTTATCAGTAAGCCTAGGTTTTGCTGCTGGAGCAATGCTTTACATAGTTTTTGATGAACTCATACCAGATGCTCATAAGAAAGCTAAAGGTCATTCTGCTATCGTCGGTATTCTGACTGGTATCCTCTTAGGAATTATCTTCATAGCTGTACTTCGTTGAACGTTAAAACAATCGAAGATTTTAAAAATAGGTACTCTTTCCTTCAACCATGGGCATTATAGTTGGTAAAGATTCAAAAGTAGTGGTACAGGGCATAACCGGTACTCAAGGCAAGTTCCACAGTAAATACATGAGAGATTACGGTACGCAGATCGTAGCTGGAGTAACTCCAGGAAAAGGTGGAATAGAAGTCGATGGTGTACCTGTGTTTAACACGGTCGAAAGGGCTAAAGAAGAAAAAGGGGTGAATACTTCCATAATATTCGTTCCCGCACGTTTTTGCAAGGATGCTGCCTTCGAGGCTATAACTGCAGGTATTGATACAGTAGTAATCATAACGGAAAGTATACCAGTCCAAGATTCTTCAGAGATAATGAGAGTAGCTGAGTTACACGACACAACGGTAATAGGACCGAACACCCCAGGCATAATAACACCAGGCGAGTCAAAAGTAGGTATCATGCCTAATCACATATTTGAACAGGGTAAAATCGGTCTAGTCTCTCGGAGCGGAACTTTGACTTACGAGATAGTGAATTCCATGACGAAGAAGGGATACGGACAGTCCACCGCATTCGGATTAGGTGGCGACCCCATCGTTGGTATGGACTTCATCGATTCTCTACAGCGCTTTGAGGAAGATCCGGATACTGAGGCCATGGTCCTAATCGGTGAGATCGGTGGTAATGCAGAGGAAAAAGCAGCTAGGTACATAGATAAGAATGTCGAAAAACCAGTAGTTGCTTACATTGCCGGTAGAACAGCACCAGAAGGAAAAAGAATGGGTCACGCAGGCGCTATCGTTTCCGAAAGTGGAACCGGTACGGCTGAGTCAAAGATCAAAGCCTTGAACAAAGCCGGCGTATCCGTTGCTCGGCTGCCGAGTAAACTAGGTGAGATACTGGACAAAGTGCTTTAGTTAGGAATCAATACTTCGGGACGATATCTATCCGTACCTTTATCTAAGGGAACTCAATCCGTAAGAATAAAATGTATCAACCCATAAGGTCAAATCATAAAATGAAACAGATCACGGAGGATATCTAATGAAAAAATTTCCCACATCTCTAGCCAAGCCGTTCCTGAAAAATCCCTACCTATTAGGCAAATTACTCAGAGGTAGTAAGAGAAAGTACATCGACGCTAACTTAGATAAAAGATTCAAGGACGGTGAAAGCAACTCACTTTGGCTCATCAGCATGAGGATCACCGATAAGTGCAATCACAGGTGCGCTGTATGCGGCCAGTACGGAGAAGGGGGCTACAACCGAGATGATAACGAACTGCCTTCCGTGAAAGGTAACGTACCAGTAGAGCGTTACAAAGAGATGATCGATAATATCGAGGGCTTAAAACCCCACATCTACATAACTGGAGGGGAACCGTTCCTGTACGACGGTCTTATGGAACTGGGTAATTACATCAAGAAAAAGGGGCTCAGTATCCAGGTCGTCACGAACGGTGTGAAACTTGAGGAAAAGGCCGAAGAGATGGTGGACAACGAATGGGACATGATATGCGTTTCACTGGATGGACCCGAAGAAGTGCATGACGAGTGCAGAGGTGTTAAAGGCGCTTTCAAAACCATGAAAAAAGGCGTTGAGAAGGTACAGCAAATAAAGAAAGAGAAGGGAAAAAACAAACCGCTTATCTTCCTGCTTACTACTCTATCCAGCACTAATTATGACTCATTAGTAGATACGGTTGAAGTCGCTCAGGACCTCGATCCCGATACACTCGTTATTTACTACTCATGGTTCACCAGCCAGGAAGTCGGAGAGAAGCACAGCAAGGTGATCCAGGAAGAGATGGGAGTCGAACCCTTCGCATGGAAGTCGTATGTCAGGGATAATTCAGATGCCGACTTCGATAAACTGAAGCAAGCTGTAAGAATAGTAAAGAACACGGAATGGCCCAATCCAGTCGTTTTCGTTCCAAATATAGATATAGATGAAATCGAGACATACTACACCGATCCCACGGATTTTCTTGGTTGGGACGACTGTTTGACACCTTGGGTCGAGGCTAATATAATGCCTAATGGAGATATCGTGAACTGCAGGGATTTCCCAGACATCGTCATGGGAAACATAATGCAGAACGAACTTCTGGACATCTACAACAATGAAAGGTTTAAACAGTTCAGAAGAGCGCTGTCAAAACAGCCTAACGGTGTATTTCCACTATGCTCAAGATGCTGTGGTCTGATGGGTTTCTAGATCGGATCTCTCAAAAAAATCTAGCTGTTTTTAACTCCGTTTTCGAGCATATCCATGATGATATCTGCGCTTTTTTCCTCACCTAGCCATGATTCTGTCATCTCTTTACATCTTTCAGCATCCGTGCAGGCTTTCGAAGAGTTCAATAGTTCTTTTATCCGTTTATCCAAAATCTCTGCGGTTATTTCGTAGGGCTCTATCTTTTTAGCCAAACCAAACTTTTCTATACCTCTCGCATTGGTTTCCTGTTCCGGTTGATTGGGCTGTGGGATGACGATAGCTTTCTTTCCAAAGGCGGCTATCTCACTGAGCGTACACAAACCCGCCCGGGAGATCACCAATTTAGCTCCTTCAAGAAGACTTTCCCTATCTTTTTCGTCTATCCAGCCGTCTACTATCTTTAGGTCCCCTCTGTTATGTATCTTGAATTCTCCCGGTTTACCGCTGCCCATGATAGCCGGGAGATCATAATCATCGAACAGCTCGAAAATAGCGTCGTGTATATCTTTTTTTACAGTCCCTGGACCGCTGAAAGATATGTAGATAAACTCATCTGGTTCGACCTCATACTTCTGGCACACTTCTTTAACATGGTCAGTTGCATATCCGTTGGGTCGGTGAGGTGCAATAGGGCCTACGAATTCGGTTTTATTTTTGAATACTTCAGGTGCATCGTCCATCCTCATGTGCCTATATGATATCGAGTTCGGCATGGGAAAATCGGGCAGGAGTATCTTATCATGGCCTGAGAGCAGTTTATAATTCCACCACTGTCCTAATTTTTCCAGCGGATTGAAACCTTCAAGTCCTCCATTTGTACCTTTCGTAGGTCTGGGCATGTAGACTTTGGGCTGGTTGGTGATATAAATACGGGGCGCGCCAGAGTATTTCGAGGCGGGTATTATCGCATACCTTGAGTCAGATATAATAACATCTGGATTCTCCATCTCTATCCTTTTTTTCTCGTCCTTAAAATGCTGGATCATCCGGTAAAATATAATAGGGGATTTTAGGATCGTTTTTTCAAAATCTACGTGACCTTTCTCGTCCTCGTACCACATCAAAGGCTTGGACCTGTAAGTTCTAAAACCTTCTTTCTCGGCGATCTTCGCGGCTTTCCCGTAGGTAGAAAATACACACTCAACCCCCTCCTTTCCTAGTTCTTCTGCAATAGATATACACCGGCTAGCATGACCCAAGCCGATCCCTATCACCGAGAAATAAGCCTTCATCTGTTTTGCCCCATTTAAAATGATAATTTACATTTGATATGCTTGATTTCTTCTTACAATCTCTGAATATTATCTGTGAGATTATAAGTATTATTTATAATTAAGTAAATTTTGCTGTGATTTGTATATATTTTATATTTTACAGTTCTGAGGAGACAGAAAATTTATGGAATCTTATAGTGCCAACAACAAGAACCAAAATCAACTAACAAAAACCATAAATAACCTACTTCGATAAAACCTTGAATTCTACATGAATGATTTAACCCTCGGTTTGATGTGGTTTGTACCTTCCCTAATCTTCCTGATATTGATAAGTCTGAAGATCTTCGATGAAGACAAAAAGGTGGACCTTAGCAAATTCATGAACACCGTCTGGAGAGCTAGAGGTGGACTGTTCATCCTGCTGTTGGTCTTTCTATCGGTCAAAATCGAAAACACCCTCAAGGATTTTTATCCCATCGGTATAAAAGCTACAGAATGGTTCTATCAGGTGGAAGGGGTCCAGCACATCGTATTTCTGCAGAATCACCTGGGTAATTACCTTTTAGTTAATACCGCGTCCATTTTTTACATCTTAGGTCTCACCTATTTCGTCGTTTTCACACCAGTTTTCTTTTTAGCTCGTAAAGATAAAGAGCATTTTAACATGTTCTCCAAACTGCTTATGGTGAATTATTTCTTCATCTTACCCGGTTACTTCATATTTTACGTAAAAGTTACCTCTCTCTACGCACCAGAAGTTTCTCCGATCATGTACTCCAATGGCCAGTACTACGCCATACTTCACTTGATAAACAGATTGAGTAATTCATTCCCCAGCGGACATATCAGCATATCGCTGAGCATAACTCTCTTCGCCCTCCTTAAAGCGAAACTTAAAAGGTTCGGTTATTTCGGTATCATATTCACCATAATGACCGGATTTGTGATAATATATTTAGGCGTGCACTGGGTTTTGGACATCCCAGCCGGGTTCCTAATAGGTATCTTCGCTTACTGGTCTGTTACGAGAGGAAAATGGGATTTCATCTTCGAACCGATCATCGACTTTTTCGAAGAGAAATCAAAGGATCTAGGTTGAATATATACGCATTTCAACTATTTCTCTCCAGTGTTTTCACTCAATCAAATTCATCAACCAGATAAGATAACATCTTCGCAGCTTTTCCTTTCAAAAATATATCTGATATACTTTGTGTGAGCGGTGTGCTGTCTAGATTTATCTCCAAAATATCAGCACCCGACCGTTTAGCCATTGAAGGTAAACTTGCTGCAGGCTGTACAACCGCTGAAGTACCGATGACCAGCATAAGGTCGGACTCTCTAGCAGCATAGAGTGACCTCTCCATGACCGATGGATCGAGCTGTTCTCCGAATAGAGCCGCATCCGGTCTCATGATTCCACCGCACTCACACTTCGGTATCTTTCCCTCGGATATATCAGAAAAATGATCCCTTGTCCTAAATCCATTACCGCAGTCGATACAGGACAGTTCCAGCAGTGTTCCGTGGAGTTCTAAAACGTCGCTGCTTCCCGCCTTTTCATGCAGTCCATCGACATTCTGGGTGATCACTTCATCGACTCCTTTTTTCTCCAGTTCAACAAGGGCATCGTACCCTTCGTGTGGTTCCGCATCGATGACCTCTTCGATCTGGACCTTGAACAGTTCCCAGCTTTTCTCTGGGTTTTTATGTAGTGTATTTATTGTAGCATATTCTTCCGCATCGAACTTCTCCCAGAGTCCGCCTTCTCCACGAAATGGTGCTATCCCGCTCTCGACCGACATGCCTGCACCTGTTAAAACAGCTATCTTATCGGCGGATCCCACCGCTTCGATGGCTCTGTCGATTTCTTCATCCGATTCATCCATAGATATATGAAAAAAAGTAGAAAGGGGTTTATTTAAAGTTTTAAAGACGTTTACCGTTTAAAGCTCAGATTTCAACCGATCGAGATTTTTTTCGATTTTCTCAGCTACATCAGCATGGATACTGTTTCCTTCCGAATCCATCGTTACTAGGAATGGACCGGCTTCTTCGACTCTGAACATCCAGAATGCTTCTGGAATGCCCAATTCTTCAAGGAAATATACATCATCTACCTCTTTGATAGCGTTTGCCATGAGGGCTCCGGCACCGCCTGTGTATTGTGTGTAAACTGCACCATGTTTTTCAAGAGCCTTTAATGTCCTATCAGCCATCCCACCCTTTCCGATGATTATCTTCGTTCCAAAACGTTCTATAAAATCATCTTCGAAGATCTCCATACGGATACTAGTTGTGGGACCTGCTGAAACGACTTCCCATTTACCATCGACTTTGTGTATAGCTGGACCGCAGTGGAACATGGCGTATTTAGAAGGATCGAAGGGTACTTCGTCATCATCCAACGATAGTAATTTTTCGTGGGCTGCATCTCTAGCAGTGAATATAGTTCCTGTTATGTAGAACGTATCACCCACTCTGAGTTTTTTGACTTCTTCAGGATTTATCGGAGTGTTTAAAACTTTTTTACTCATTCTACCACCTCTACTTTAGCATCTGATGATATTTTTACCTCAGCCTGCCTGTTAGCCCAGCATTGGGGCACGACAGCAACAGGGAAAGATGCTGGATGTCTGTGGGCATGTTCGATCTTCACGTCTAAAACTGTTGTTTCGCCGCCCACTCCCATTGGACCTACACCGAGTTGATTGATCTTATCGAGTAGTTCTTCTTCCATTTCTGCGACTTCTTTTTCTTCATGTCTTTCACCGATCGGTCTAAGCAGTGCTTTTTTGGCAAGTTCAAGAGCCATATCGGAACCACCGCCAAGTCCTATACCGATTATCGTCGGTGCACAAGCTTTACCTTCCATGGCAGCAACATGTTCTAAAACTATCTCTTTAACACCCTTCAGACCTTTACCGGGCGTCATCATAACCAGTTTACTCATGTTTTCGCTACCTCCTCCTTTCGGCATCACGTGTATTACAGCCTCATCACCATCTATCACTTCCCAGTGGATAGCAGGAATGAATCTACCGGTATTGTCCCCGCTGTTTTTATGTTTGATAGTGTGAACTGCATTAGGTCTAAGGGGTACATCCTCAGTGGCAGTTCGGACAGCGTTCACTATCGTATCTTTTATCAAATTCGTATGTTCAAAATCCGCTCCAACTTCCACGAAGAATGTGGGAGTTCCCGTGTCCTGGCAGATCGGTCGACTTTCATCTTTCCCGACTTTGATATTTTCCAATATCGCTTCTAACTGGACCTTTGGTCCATCTTTTTTTTCTCTTTTTACTGCTTCTTCTAAGGCTTCCTGGGTTCCAGAAGTTACCCGTGTAACAGCCAATCTTATGGCCTCAACTAGACCTTTTTCTAATTCATCTTGATCCATGATATCGACAGATAGTAAGTGAAACGGGTATAAAGAATTTAGGAAAAATT
>JBNJDY010000064.1:0-8486 GCA_051745305.1 Thermoplasmatota archaeon | reverse complement strand
GGAACCAATCCTAGTCAGGAAAAGGCGTTAAAAAAGAAAAAGTCAAAAAAATCAAAAGAGAAGGGTTCTAAGAAAAGCAGAGAGATGATGTACCGCTAATATTCTTTTGTTTCGGTTAAAGAGAGTTTGAAATTAGCTAAGACTTTAGGTATCCCTGCCGCTGCTGTACATGTTATCCCACCTATCACCCGGGAATAGCTTCTGGGCGATATCGTATTGAGGAATTGGGACATAAAAGCCTCGATGAAGTGGTCAAAAATCTGAAAAATCAAGGAGAATCTATTTTATCAGAAGTTAAAGCACTAGCGGAGGATATCGGTGTAGAATTGGAGACTCATACGTTTCAAGGAAGAGTTTACGAAAAAATATGTGAACTTGCAGAAAAAGAGGATATCATATACATTTCATCCCATGGCCGATCAGGGATATCTTCCTATCTACTTGGAAGTACTACGGAAAGGGTTTTGAAACATGCAAAGGCAGATGTAGTTGTAGTAAAAACGAAAAGCGATTAGTACTATTTTTTACCAAAAGCCTATTATAAATCAAATCTATGTAAAATCGATGAAAGAAACAGTGGAAAGGGCTCTTCAGTCCTTAAAAAAGGGCTGGTTTGCCATGGTTTACGATGCTGATAAAAGGGAGAATGAAACCGATCTAGTGACACCTTCCATTTGGATCACACAGGAGAAAATCAGAAGACTTCGTAGGGATGCTGGGGGTTTGATTTGTGTAACGGTACCTCCAACGGTATGGAAGAAACTGGGTTTACCATACCTCCACGACCTGATAAGTGAAAACGCTGCTGATCACCCACTACTTTCTAGGATGAAAGCCGATGATATACCATACGATGAAAAATCGACATTCTCATTGACCATAAATCATAGAGAAACTTTTACTGGGATCACCGATAAAGACCGGGCTAAAACGATCAAAAGATTTGCAGAGCTTTCTCAAGAAGTCGAGGAACTTCATCAGGATAGAGCTAAAGATATGTTCGGCAGAGAGTTCAGAACGCCAGGGCACGTTTTCTTGTTGAACGCTACGGAGGGATTATTGGACAAAAGGATGGGTCACACTGAATTGACAACAGCACTTTTAGAGATGGGTGGTTATTTCCCGAGTATGACCATCTGCGAAATGCTCGGTGATGACGGCGGAAGTTTAAGTGAAATAGAAGCAGTGAGATACGGTAAAAAGCACAGTATTCCATTGGTAGAAGGAAAAGAGATAATCGAAGAATGGGAGAAACAAAATGGGTGAAAAAACAGTCATGGCCGCGGGAACATTTGATCTTCTACATCTTGGTCACTTACATTATCTTGAAGGGGCCAAAGAGTTGGGTGATAAACTCGTGGTAGTGGTTGCTTGCGATGAAACTGTCAAGGAAAATAAGCATGAACCACTTATGAACGAAGAAACCAGAGCTGAGCTTATCGGAGCCCTAAAGCCGGTAGATGAAGTCGTTATCGGTGGAAAGGGAGACCCCTACGAAACGGTGAGGAAGATCGATCCCGATATAATCGCTCTAGGTTATGATCAGTGGCATAGGGAAGAAAAGATCAAGAAAGAACTTGAGATGAGAGGAATGAAAGCCGATGTTGTTCGTTTGGAACATCATGACCATGACCTAGATGGTACCAGAAAAATAATTAGGAAGATAATTGATTGGCACGGTATGAAAAAGGAGTTGGATAAGGTGGAGGAATCATGAAGAAGATAGGCATCGCAGATACCACCTTTGCTAGATATGATATGTTCAGCAGTGCTGAAGATGAACTCCAGAAAACGGGAACCGGTTTTACCATAGAACGGTACACGGTTCCCGGTATCAAAGACTTGGCTATAGCTTGTCAGAAGCTTATAAAGTCTGATTGTGATATAGTACTGGCCCTTGGAATGCCGGGTCCTGAACCGATCGATAAACAATGTGCCGATCAAGCATCTCGTGCGATATTAGATGTAGAGATAAAGCATGACACTCACATACTGGAGGTTTTCGTCCATGAAGACGAGGCGGACAGTGAAAATGAATTAGCCGACCTGGCGGATAAAAGGACCAGGGAACACGCTTTGAATGCTTACGACCTTCTTTTCAGACCCGAGCGCCTGTATGAGATGGCGGGGATGGGCGAAAGAGAGGGTTATCCAGATGTAGGACCTTTGGAGAGATGATAAAATGGATATGAATATAGGAATCGTGGTATCGGAATTTAATTATGATATTACCAGCATGATGCTGGAAAGGGCGAAGGAACATTGTAAGTTCCTGGGAGTCGAGGTTTCAGAGATAGTTCACGTACCGGGAGTTTTCGATATGCCATTGGCTATCAAGGATCTCCTGAAAAAAGACGAAGTCGACGGCGTGGTGACTCTTGGAACGGTTATAAAAGGTGAGACCAAACACGATGAAACGGTAATGTCCCATGCTGCTAGAAAGATAACGGACCTATCATTGGAATATGAGAAACCGGTCAGTTTAGGTATAACCGGACCCGGGATGAGTCGCTTACAGGCGGAAGCACGGATAGAGAGAGCAAAAGATGCAGTCGAAAGCGTTGTAAAGATGTACAAAAGGAACAAATGATAAGTAAATTTAAAGTAACTTTCCTTCTATACCCGTTTGATGCCCTATTCCATACCGGACGACGATGAGATAAGGGATGCACTAGAGAACGTGATGAAACGGACCAAAGGCATAAATTCTCTCAACAAGCTGAGACAATTGGTTATCAAGGAACTTCATATCAAGGATCCAGATTATACCGTTAGTAGACCAAGGATCCGGAAAATAGCGGTGAGATCTTCTTTCATAAATACAAAAATTGAAGCTCGGAGAGCAGATAAAAGGGGCGAATTCAAAGGTAGATGTCCGGTTTGTGATGGGAAACTTAATATGACGAAGAATGAAACTATATACGGAGGAACTGTTACACTCGGCTATCAGTGCACTGAATGTCCTTACTGGACTGCCCTAAAAAAAAGAATTCCAACACGTTATAGATTTGAATATGATAAATGATCGAGATTGGAAGGATGGATATGGAAATCAAGTACGAAAGCGGAATATGTTTAAAGGATGGAAAGAAGAAGATAATATTGGACCCGACTAGGCAGAGTGAAGTCGGAGTGGTTACACATGGTCATTTAGATCATTTAGTTAAAGATGCGTACATGACCATCCCAACTTTAGATATTTTAGAAGTAAGGAAGGGCGAGAAGAGGGGCAAAGGGATGCATTATGCAACTCCCACAGAAATAGGAGGATTCCAAGTTACGTTATATCCAGCAGGTCATGTTTTTGGTTCATCTATGGTCAAAGTGGAGGATGTTTTATACACTGGTGATTTCAATCCCTATGGAGGAAGAACCTGCAAGAGAGCTGCACCCTACGATTGTGAAACCTTAATTATCGAATCTACTTACGGAAAGCCCAGTTATAGGTTACCTAACAAAGATGGAGTCACAGATGATTTCATCGCATGGACAAGGCAGCAACTTGATGAGGGTCCCGTGGTTTTCGGTGCATATAAATTCGGTAAAGCGCAGGAGGTTATAGCACTGCTGAATGAACTGGGTGAAGTTCCATATGTTACAGAAGATATCGCGGAACTGTGTGATGTTTATAACAAGTATGACCAGGGTTTAGAATACCAGTTACCCGATGGTTTCGAAGGTAATTTTACCGCAGTAGTACCACCGGGTGAGATAAAGAGACCAATTGGCGATATAGCCCGTATAGCTAGGAAAAAGAACGGTTCCTCCGCTTACCTTTCCGGCTGGTGTGCCTTTTTCCCATATTTCAACTCCATGGATATCGATGCTCAATTCCCATTTTCCGATCACGCTGGGTTTGATGAACTCTTGAAATTTATCGAGGGCTGCGATCCCTCTAATGTTTTAACAGTCCACGGCAGTGATAAGGAGTTCGCAGAGGTTGTCGAAAAAGAGCTAGGCATCGATGCCGAACCGCTAAAGAAATGACTACTATTATTAACCCCTAGATGTTATTACATATATGATAAATATGCAGTTTGATAAGGAAGGTAACATACTGGTTGCTAAGCTGGATGATGGTTCAGATATATTCGATTCATTGAGTGAAATAATGGAAAAAATCGATGAAAGGAGTGCTATGATCATTTCTGGGATCGGTATGATCACTGATTTTAAACTAGGCTATTATAACAGTGAAACCGGAGAATACGAGTGGAAGGAATATACAGAACCTATGGAACTGCTGTCTTTAAGTGGGAGTTTTACCACCGATGGATCCATACATATCCATGCTGAAGTTTCAGGTCCGGATCACGATGTGAAGGGTGGACATTTGAAAGGGGGACGGGTTTTCAATGTCAATGAAATCACGATGCTGGTATTCAAAGAGATCGAGATGATCAAAGAATTCGATGAAGTTCGAGATATGTCACTGCTAGCATTCAAGTAAAGGCTGATCAAAATGACCTATGAGATCATCGAACACACTGCAGATATTGGGATACACGCAACCGGTGACGATCTAAGTGAAGCTTTCCAGGAAGCGGCCAGAGGGATGTCAAGTATAATGACTGATATTGGAAAAGTGAATAAGACTGAATTATTTAAGGTAGAACTGGAAAGCAAGGAGTGGGATGAACTATTGGTGGATTTTTTGTCAGAATTGATATATCTTCATGAAGTTGAAGATGTTTTATTCTCTGATTTTAAGGTCGATTTGAACTCTAACGAAATAAAAGAACTACACGCCACGGTAAGAGGGGAAAAGATCGACTTAGATAAGCATAAGTTCTTCACCGAAATAAAAGCGGTATCATACCATGATATTTTGGCTGACCCAGTAGGTGAAGTCAAAGTTATTTTTGATGTATGATTTTTCAAATCTATTTGATTCACTTTCACTCACCTCCGGAAGAAAGGTTAATAACATAAAAGGCTCTAAGGATGGTCGATAAAATGAGCGAAGAAGAAATAAAAGAGTTGCCAGGAGTAGGACCCGCAACTGCAGAGAAGCTCATGGATGCAGGTTACAAAGACCTGATGGCCATAGCGGTTGAATCCCCACGTGTACTCGCCGACGTCGCAGAGATAGGCGAGGCAACGGCAGGGAAGATCATTAACGCTGCTAAAAAGGCTGCAGACATCGGTGGGTTCGAAACAGGCGACCAAGTACTACAGAAAAGAAAAGAAATTGGAAAACTATCGACTGGAGCAGAATCCTTCGATAACCTTTTAGGTGGAGGGATAGAGACCCGTTCTATCACGGAATTTTATGGTGAATTCGGCTCTGGTAAGACTCAGTTAGCCCACCAGTTATCTGTGAATGCCACACAACCTGTTGATGAGGGTGGTTTAGAAGGCGAAGTCGTGATAATCGATACTGAGAACAGTTTTAGGCCTGAGAGGATAATTCAAATCGCGGAATATCATGATATAGATCCTCAAGAGGTATTACCTAAAATCCACATCGCCCGGGCTTTCAACACACACCATCAAATGCTCTTAGCTGATAAAGCCTTAGAGATGGGTGAGGATAGCCCTATCAGACTTTTGATAGTTGACTCGTTAACTTCTCATTTCAGGGCCGAGTACGTAGGTAGAGGAGCACTAGCTGAGAGGCAGCAGACATTGAATAAACATCTACACAAGTTACTCAAATTTGCAGATAGGCACAATGCCGCGATAATAGTTACTAATCAAGTTACATCAAATCCAGACCAATTCTTTGGCGATCCGACCAAACCGATTGGTGGAAATATACTTGGGCACACAGCTACGTTTAGGATCTATCTGAGGAAATCAAAAGGCAATAAAAGGATCGCAAGACTGGTCGATTCACCTAACATGCCTGAAGGTGAGGCTGTCATACGGTTAGAGGAAGGAGGAGTCTTGGGTTAAGCTTAGGATT
The DNA here is from genome assembly GCA_051745305.1 of Thermoplasmatota archaeon. Lineage (GTDB taxonomy): Archaea > Thermoplasmatota > Thermoplasmata > Halarchaeoplasmatales > Halarchaeoplasmataceae > Saliniplasma. The sequence goes on along the minus strand of JBNJDY010000064.1, from coordinate 2,578 downwards.
TGAGTTTTTAAAAGTATCTGGACACCATTTTTACTTTTTTTATTTTTTAATTATTTAAATATACTATATAATATGGGATTAATAAGGTATGTTTTCGTCGGTTTAAAGATAACTATTTAAAACAATTGTAAAAATATCAACAATTTTACCGCAAAATATAAATTAATCCGTGAGAATTTTTGTATTGGGGAAAACCGGGGCTAGTAGGTTAGAGTGCATCCCATCCCACCATCCTTCCCGACCTAGCCCTCCCCTTTTTTCTTTTTTTTAACAGGCTTTTAACTGATACTCATGTAATAGATAACTGCTATCAAGACTGCTAATAAAGCTAACCATATGATCAAGGCATCTCTGGTCAATCTTTTAGCCTTCTTTGTTTCCCACCATGTACTAGGTTCTATACCCTGGGCGATAAAGGTTAACACTCCAGATAAATTGATGCAGATCAGATTGATCAAAAATAACATCATTGCTAGAAACGATAATGAATAGTGACCCGAGCCCAGTAATAGACCAGATGCTACTAAAGTCGGAACTAAAGCGATAGCTACCATGACCCCAATCAAAGTAGCTGATATACCTCTAGTATAAGCTAGAGCACCGGCACTACCTGCGGCTAGGGCAAGAGCCACATCTCCGTAACCTACATTGGTCCTGGCCATTATCTCGGTAGATGTGGTTGGGTCCGTGGTCAAAAACAGTCCCAAAATAACAGCGATTACGAATCCGAGGGCTATTCCGAATAAATTGGCTTTAAGGGCCCTTTTAGCAAGTGTAAAATCTGCTAAAGTAGTGGCTAATGATAGTCCAGCATTAGGACCGAGCATCGGGGCGATCACCATGGCGCCGATTATTACTGCAACGTCACTCCTCAAAACTCCGATGGATGCTACTATAGCGGAAAGTCCTATCAAAAGAATATAAACTGAAGATAATTTCACTTCATCGATAGCCGAGTTGTAAAGTTCTTCCCTGCTTACACCTTTAGTTTCTTTACCTTCCTCTTCCTTTTTTTCTTGTTTAGATTCTTCTTTTTCTGATTCCTGAATTGGTAAGCTGGCCTGAACGTCGAACATCAGCAATCTAAATCCTTCATAGCTACCAAAATTGTCTTCAAGTTTATCGATAACAGTCTGATTCTTCTCGGCATCAACTAATAATTTTATCTGAACCTTTTTCTCGGATACTTTACCAAACCAAAAATCGAAGACCTTACTATCGTCTTCTAAAAGAGTTTCGGCATCGGTCTTTTTCTCCTCGGGTATCAGCATCTCGATCAATCGAAGCATCTTCAGTCTCTCAATTATGGGATATATATTATATCTATATTAATTTGATGTTTAATTTGATGTCTGTCTATTGAAATTTATATGCTACGATGTAAGCCTGGCCTAAAGGAACGCCCATGTCACCATTAGGTATTTTGTTGTGGACCTTTAATTCGTACCCATTTCTGGCTAGAACACTTCTAATACCTTCGACTATAGGTCTATTATAAGATACACCACCGGAGATACCGATATGTTCAACATCTTTCTCTTCAGCGGTATGGACTGCAGCTTCAGCAATTTTTTCCGAAACTCTAGAAATGTAAGATGCGGTCTTATCAGCTTTTTTCTCATCACCAGACATCATCTCTAGGAAGGGTTCTAGGGTCAAAATTTTACCCTTTTTAAAACCAACTTCATAATCTATATCATCATCTCCTTCCATCTGTAGTTTTTCCAATTTCATGGCAGGCTCACCTTCATAGGTCCGCTTACAGCAAACACCTAAAGAACAAGAAACGGCATCTAAAAGCCTACCAAAGCTGCTGGTTTCTACACTTTTTCCCATGAGTTTATCTAGTATATCAGATTCCCTGCCTTCGAAGAAACTCCCGTCGACACCTAATTTTCGCTGTATGGCAAAAACCAGTCTTCTTGGATCTTTCACAGCTTCTCCACCTCCCAACAGGGAAAAAGTCTCAAGGTGTGCTGTACGTTCGAAATCTTCTCCTGTACAGTACAGTACTTCCCCTCCCCATATGTTTCCATCAGTTCCGTACCCAGTCCCATCAACGCTTATGCTGACAATCTCATCGAGGTCGTGTTCTAAAAGAAGCGAAGCTCCGTGGGCCCAGTGATGTTGGATTCCGAAATGATCGCAGTCGAATTTTTTAGCATATTCGATACCTAATTTTCTACTACGATATTTAGGATGAAGATCAACCCCAACTCCACGAACTTCATCGATTCCGAGTATGGCACTTAAATGATCAGCGGCTTCTTTGTAAAATTGTGACGCTCCGTAGGAATCCAGGTCTCCAAGATACTGGCTTGGATAGATCTTTCCATCCCTAGAAAATGCTACACAACCGCTTTGATCTGCACCTGCAGCCATGACTTTACCATCTAAAAAATTCAGATATTCTGGCACGTAACCCCTAGACCTGCGAATTATCGCCAGGTCATCTCCGTGTGCTCTTATGAGAGAATCGTCCACTCTATTAGCGATCTTCCTATCGTGTAGAAGATTGTATTCGAAACCGAGTTCGAAAGCCTTCTCATTTTCGATCACCATGGGTTCTCCGGGAGGA
>JBNJDY010000063.1:0-8686 GCA_051745305.1 Thermoplasmatota archaeon | reverse complement strand
CTTCACCTTCAAAAAAACAGACTCAATAATTTGGGAAAACCTTTTTATTGATGATTTATTCAAAGCCATATACGTGACCTTACTGAAAAGGTGTAATATCTTATGAGTGACGATCAAGAACGAAAAGCAGTCTCAGAATTCGAAGTAAGAGGACTGGTAAAGAGGTTCTATAAAGAATATCTAAGACCTAACCTAAAGGTCTACTTACCTATACAGGTAGGTCACGTGATAACCGCTCTTTTAACACTAATACCACCTTTGATACTCCGTACTATAATCGACGATGCTGTACTAGACGGCGACGTATCCCAAGTGTTCACTCTTTCTTTAACAGCTTTAGGGGTTTTTGGGGCCATCGCTTTTGGAAGAGCTCTCCGTAGTTATTATGGACATAAAACCGCCCAGAAGATAGTTTACGATATGAGGAACGATCTTTACTCTCACTTCCAAAAACTTCCCATGAAGTTCCACGATAACAAGAAGACCGGTGAACTGATATCCCGTCTGATCGACGATCTAAACAGACTTCAGGAGTTCGTACATCATGGACCGGAAGGGATGTTCACAGCTATAACCCGTGTCACAGGAACGTTGATCATCCTTTTCTTCTTGAACGTACCTTTAACATTGGTCAGCTTAGCTTTCGCCCCACTCTTAATAATCTATGGTTGGGTTTTGATGCGCAGGATGCATGAGGCCTTCAGAGATGTTAGAAGTAAAAAGGCTGAAATGACTGATAGGCTTGAAGATAATCTTTCAGGGGTCAAGATAATCAAAGTTTTCGCCAACGAATTATTTGAAAGAGGAAGGTTCGCAGAAGAGAATATCGAACACTTTGAAGCGAGAAGAAAAGCCGTCAAGTACATCAGTATCTTGGGACCGGGGGCATACTTCCTGAACAGTTTAGGTTTAGTGTTGACACTCGGATATGGAGGTTACCTTGTTATGGATGGCGTGTTGACCGCAGGGACTTTAGCGGCCTTCTATACCTACCTACTCGGATTCCGGGGACCTATGCTCAGATTGATACACATAAATGAAGGTTTGAGCCGTTTCCTTGCATCCGTTGAGAGATTTTTCGATCACATGGATATCGATCCATCGATATATCCAAGATCCGATACATCCAGTTCGGATGATATATCACCAGACGCCCTGAAGAAAGTAAGTCAAGATACTGACAAAAAAAGATCGATCCTTAAGGGAGAGGAACGAAGAGAATTAGTACAGCAGTTAGAAAGTGTTGATGAACAAAGGGTAGAGAAAGAAAAATATGGTAGAAAAGTTCCTATCTCCGGTAAAGTAACTTTCGACCATGTCTATTTTTCTTATCAAGATGATGAAATCGTACTAGATGACATCCATTTCGAAGTCCCTGCAAAAAAGTCTGTAGCGTTAGTCGGTCCGAGCGGTTCGGGGAAAACAACCATAGTACGGTTGATACCTAGACTTTATGATGTTGATAGAGGTTCCGTAAAGGTAGATGATACGGATGTCAGGGCTTGGGACATAGTTGAACTGAGGAATTCCATAGCAATGGTCCTACAGGATGATTATCTCTTTTCTGGAACTATAAAAGAGAACATCAGCTACGGAAGACCTGACGCTTCCGAAGAAGAAGTTTTAAGGATGGCGGAGGAAGCAAACGTTGATAAGTTTGCCGAGGAGATGCCCGATGGTTACGATACGAAGGTGGGTCAGCGAGGGATAAAACTTTCTGGTGGGCAGAGGCAGAGGATATCCATCGCCCGAGCTTTACTTAAAGATCCTGAAATACTCATACTCGATGAAGCGACTTCATCCGTAGATACCCATACGGAAAAATTGATCCAAGAGGCTATCGACAGGGTTTCGAAAGGTAGAACCACTTTCACTATAGCTCATAGATTATCGACCATCGTCGATGCCGACGAAATATTGTTCATCGAGAAAGGTCAGATAAAAGAGAGAGGAACATTTGATGAACTCATGGATAGAGGAGAGAAGTTCAAACATTTCTATGACCTCCAGTTCGGTGGAAGGATGATGAAATAATCCTGAAAAATCAACTAGATAAACGGAGTGAACAATTCAGTGAAGAGATGATGACAGGTTCAAAAGAGGCTTTAGATACCTGATGATTCTATGAGAGTGGGATGAAAGATATAGACAAAGCACTAGAGATAAGTTTGGGGTCAGATCGCTAATTTAGAGTGATATTTCAACCATCACTATACACCCCACTCATGTAACGAGCTTGTTATCGGACTCCTCATATCTTTCATGTTCTTTATCATCGATGATATCTTTGATAGTCATCACCGTCTTCCACGCTTCGTTGTAGGTGTTGTAAAGCGGTGAGAAGGCCACTCGGATGACGTTCGGAGGTCTGAAATCTGTGATAAACCCTTTTCCTCTGAGCAGACTACTGATTACATCAGCATTTTCATGTTTAACAGCTACGTGACTACTCCTATGTTCAGCGTCTCTAGGTGAGATCACCTGGAAGTCGTATGATCTTTCTTTCAAAACCTTGTCGACCAGATAAATAAAGTAGTTTGTGATCTCCTTGGACTTATCACGGATGTTTTTCAACCCCGCCTCTTCGATGATTTCCAGAGAACCTAAAAGCGGTGCACTGCTCAGTATAGCTGGAGAAGAGATCTGCCAACCACCTGCACTTTTTTCGTGAACGAAATCAAGACGAAGGTCGAACTGTTTCTCCTTCTCGTAACCGAACCATCCTTTGAGTTTTGGCTCATCTTCGAAGTGCCTTTCATTGATATACAAGAAAGCACTACATCCAGGTCCTCCGTTCAAGTACTTGTACCCGCACCACATAGCATAATCTACACCCAAATCGTGAAGATCATGAGGTATCACGCCGGCGGAGTGACTGCAGTCGAACCCGATTACGATATCTCTTTCATGCGCCTTTTCAGTTAAATATTGCATATCTAGTAATTGTCCACTTCGATAAAGAACAGATGGCAGATGTATCAACGCTATATCGTCTGTCATCATATCCACGATAGTATCTTCATCCAGCGTATCTCCGTCTGAACTGGGTACGAGCTTGAGTTTCTTTTCAGGATCAAGACCTTTCAACTCTAAAAGACCTTCAAGAGCGTATATATCTGTAGGGAAATTCAGTTCATCAGCGAGTATCTTATCTTTTTTTCCATCGGGCTTGTAAAGTGTAGATACCAGTGAGTGGATATTGACCGTAGTCGTACCCGTCGCTACAACTTCCTTAGGCTCAGCCCCAACCATATCAGCCGCCATCTCACCGAGGGTCTCAGCCATGAAGAACCACGGAGTTTCGCCTTCTGTCCACCCCTGAATACCCAGCTCTTTCCATTCCTCTTTAACTTTCATCACCGATTCTTCAGCCCTTTTAGATAACAACCCCAACGAGTTTCCATTCAGATAGACCGTTCCCTCTGGTATGTAGAACTCTTCTCTGAAACTTGATAAAGGGTCCTTATCGTCCAACTTCAATGAGTACTCTTCAGATGTATCTGCCCCTTCTTTCATCGTATATCGAGAAGCATCGATTCTTAATCAAATTTACCCAAAAAACGAAAGACGATATTGAGAACTTAATACTATTCATCATCCAGATTAAGTTTTTCATGATCGAAACGATCATTTTTACATAAAGTTCACTTTCAAAACATCATACTAAAATATTTAATAAGTGCTTACTAATTATTTTTTAAGTTGAGATGAAAGAGAATTGGTATTCAATACCTCTCGATGATATCTATAAAAGGTTAGATACCACGGAAAAGGGTTTAGAGCAGCACGAAGCAAAAAACAGATTGGAATCTTACGGGAGGAACGAGATAGAAGAAGAAGAAGGGATCTCACCTTTCCAGATATTGCTAGAACAGTTCAAGGATTTTCTCATCTGGATACTGATTGCAGCCGCAGTGATCTCCATCGCGATCGGTCACGTCATAGATGCTTATCTTATCATAACGATAGTGATAGCTAATGGGATCTTTGGTTTTGTTCAGGATTGGAAAGCGGAGCAATCGATACAGGCCCTTAAAGATATGGCAACTCAGGAAGCGGTGGTAAAGAGAGGGGGTAAGAAAAAGAAGATAGATTCTTCCCAACTAGTTCCTGGTGACATCATATCCATAAGTCAGGGAGACGCGGTCCCTGCAGATGCTAGATTGATAGAGCAGCAGTATCTCAAAGTGGATGAATCTGCACTTACCGGTGAAAGCACGGCGGTAAGCAAAAAGGATCATGTTCTAGAGGGTCATATCGACCTTGCTGAAAGAAATAATATGGTCTATAAACAGACCACGGTTGTTAATGGTAGAGGTGAAGCTCTCGTCGTGGGTACTGGTATGAAAACGGAGATAGGCAACATCGCTAAAGAGCTTCAAAGTGTAGAGGAAGAAGAAACAGTCTTCCAAAAAGAAGTGAATCAACTCGGGAAGAAATTAGGGGTGATGATACTTGCTATCTGTGTCGGACTTGTTCCTATACTTTTATTTAGAGGTGTAGGTCCATTGGATTCGTTCATCACCGCTATAGCTTTGGCTGTAGCTGCCGTACCGGAGGGCCTTCCCGCCGTGGTCACACTTACTTTAGCTCTGGGAACCCGTAAGATGTTGAAAAAGAAAGCGCTGGTAAGAAGACTGCCGGTCATCGAGTCGCTAGGTTCGGTAGATGTGATCTGTACTGATAAGACCGGAACCTTAACGGAAAGTGAGATGATCGTTAAGAAGATATTCTTCGAAGGACGTGAGATCGATGTTTCCAGCGGTGATTCAGGTAGGAACAGCTTCACATCAAATAACGGAGAAGTTGACCCAGATGATCTTAAGATGATACTGCAGGCCGGAGCCCTATGCAACGATTCTGAGATATCCAACGGCGAGGTCATCGGCGATCCAACGGAGGCAGCACTTATCCAATCAGCTCAGAAAGCCGGTTTATCGAAAGAGGAACTTGAAAAGAAGTTCAGGAGGATAGATGAGATCCCTTTCTCCTCAGAGAGAAAGATGATGACCACTATACATGATGGTCCTGGCGATGAGGATATAGCTTTCATGAAAGGAGCTCCTGAAGTGATCTTGGAAAAGTGTGACCGTTACTACGAGAAGGGCAATATAAAAGAATTAGATCAAGCTAAAAAAGAGGAGATCCTGGAGGTCAATGATAGATTTGCCAAGGATGCCCTTCGGGTCCTAGCGATGGCTTACAAAGATATCACTCTAAAAGGGACTGAAGATAAAGAAAAGAAAGAGGAGATAGAGGGTATCGAGGGGGATAAGATCGAGACCGACCTTGTATTCCTGGGACTTCAGGGTATGATCGATCCTCCCCGTGAGGAAGTCAAAGAAGCCATAGAGACGTGCAGAAACGCCGGCATCAGGACAGTGATGATCACGGGGGATAACGCTGTAACCGCCGGTGCTATAGGGAGACAGCTCGGTTTTTCAGGAGAGGTCGTTACAGGAAAACGATTGGATGAGATGACAGAAGAGGAACTCAAAGAGATTGTGAAGAGTATAAACATATTCGCACGAGTTTCACCGACTCATAAGGTCCAAATACTCAGGGCATTGAAATCTCACGGACACGTCGTAGCAATGACTGGAGACGGGGTGAACGACGCTCCGGCTCTTAAAGAATCTGATATAGGTACGGCCATGGGTCAAAGAGGGACCGACGTATCACAGCAGGCTTCGGATATGATCCTTCTCGATGATAATTTCACCACTATTAAAGACGCCATAGAAGTAGGAAGGGGTATATTCGATAATATACGAAAGTTCGTCAATCTTTTACTTTCGGGTAATGCTGGGGAGGTGTTGATAGTACTCATCGCTTCTCTAGTAGGATTAGGTCTGCCTCTTACCGCGGTCATGCTTCTTTGGGTGAATCTTCTTACGGATGGTTTACCCGCATTGGCTTTAGGGATGGACCCTTCTTCAGATGATATCATGAAAAGGAAACCCAAGAGTAGGGATGAAAATATCATCGATAGAACCCTCACTTTTTCGATAATATGGATAGGTATTTGGGTCACGGCGATCTGTCTATCACTCTACGTTTATGGACTTACGATAAGCACAGAGTTGGCGAGGACCCTTACTTTTACATCTCTAGTCGTACTTGAATTGATAGAAGTAGTTCCTATAAGAGCCAGGTACGGGACTCCGTTTTTATCTAATAAATGGTTGGGGTCAGCTGTAGCATTCTCATTCATCATGCAGCTCTTGATACTTTATACACCATTGAGCCAATACTTCCAAGTTGTACCTCTAGATCTAGATTCTTGGTCGATGGTGCTTCTTGGTGCTGGGATTTTCTCTATCGCCATGTTGGTCATGAGGATCATAGAAGATAAGTTCTTCATCAAGGATTTATAATCCGATTCGAGTGTGTGCTCTTCAGATGTATCTATGCTTCATTTCATGGCATGTCAGGTAGTTTCGATCACTGCTCAATTTTACATTATCCTGGTTCTCCTCATAAAAGGTGTCTAAATCCTATCAACCCAGTGAATGCTATAACGGAAAGAACTATGAGTCCAAGACCGTAGGATCCGGTCAAAGCGATCATGACTCCTACACTAACTGGCCCCATCACTCCAAAGGAGTTAGCGATGCCGTTCATCAAGCCGGTTGCGGAACCCAGCTCATCTCCATGGATGTTGTTCTGAAGTTTAGTGAAGAATAGTGGCGGTGCTAATTGCCCGGTCAAGAACACTAGAAATAGTAAGAATATAGCCATCTCTGCACCGGGTATCGGTGAAAATGTAAGGATGATTATCATCAGCCCAGAAGTTAAAAGTGAGAACATGATTATTCCATCCGCATTTCCCTTCAAATCACTCACCCACGATCCTATCAACATCCCCAAAAGTGCTCCTATGTAAGGTATCGCTGCCATGTACGCATTATCTCCTAGGTTCAAACCGGTGGTCTGTTCGAGGTATGATGGTACCCAAAGTGTGGTACCCCAAAAGACCGTGTTGACCGCAGTAAAACCCACGGTTATCTGCCTGAAATCGTGGTCGTGTATCAGTTCCTTGAAAGCTTTCATAAGGTCGATGTTTTTTCTGACAGTTTTACCAGGATCATTTTTAGAGTTGGGTGAGTCCGTTATGAAAATGAATATCGGTACCGCTAAGATGAAACCAAAAACTGCTACCATATAGAACGAGTACTGCCAACCCAATGACTGTATCACGGGGCTCATGATGATAGGGGATATAGCTATACCAATAGGAGCTCCTATCATGAAGATGGAATTCGCCCTTCCCCTCTCTTTTACTCCGAACCATCCTGCGATGACTTTTGTTGCCAAGGGGTACATCACTCCCTGGGACAGACCGAGAAGCATGCGGGAAAGGAGGAACAATATGTAATTTTGTCCGAAAAAAGCTCCCAAAAAAACGGCTAAAGAACATCCAATCATTGAACCAAAAAGTATGATCTTGGAACCGTGTTCATCGATCTTAGGACTGAAAAATATGTTCGAAAATCCGTAGGGAACCATGAAAATTCCCATAAGAACACCGCCAAGGAAGCCCTGCTCAGCCCTAGACCATACGAGCTCTCCACCTATCTGATCAAGAGCTACAGAGGTGCTCAATCTTCCCATAAAGGCCACTAGGATAGTGAAAAACAGTAAAGAAAGTATGATCCATCTGTATTTGGATGAAAGGTTTACGTGAATTTTGTCGTTTTTCATGATATGCCAGAAGCAGAATAGGTCACTGTTTAAATTTTCGGTTTTAGAACAAAGAATTTTGATGACGAGTTTCGCTGATGTCTAATCCCTCTTCAACCAACTTCAACACTTTTTTCTTATCGTCAGGTAACTGATATCCCTCGTAATCCATATCGAAAAGTAATCCTCCATCCTTGTTCCTCCAGCTGTTCCAACTGTGGTCGAAGCAGAGTTTTGAATCCACGTCGAGTTCTTCGACCATGATCTTGATCTCTTCCAATCTCTCATGAGGAGAGTTGATATAGATTTCACCTTGTTCTATCATCTTGTAGATATCACTCCCGGGATAAACGTAAAGTGGACGCATCCTGATATAGTCCGGATCGATCTGGTTCAGAACTTTAGCGGTATTCAGGGCATGTTCTTTGGAGAACTTCTTTCCACCCAATCCGGGCATAACGTATTCGGAGAGTTCAAATCCAGCTTCCTTGGCTTTCTTTCCACCTTCGATATGCTGTTCGGGAGTGACTCCTTTATTTACCAATTTAAGGACTTCAGCGTCACCACTCTCTAAACCCACGTGTAATCTTGTCAATCCAGCATCTCTGATCTTTTTCAACTCATCGATCTTCTTTCTCACTATGGTATCCGACCTTGCGTAGGAAGTGATCCTCTCGATAGAAGGAAAGGATTTCATTAAATATTCCAGTATCTCTACTAGTTGATCAGTAGGCATTATCAGGGAGTTCGAATCCTGAAGGAAAACCGTTTTCTCACCGCTCTTCATCCATCCGGAAACGACGGATAAACAATCGTATGGTACTTTACTAACTTTTTCAGAATCTTCCGACACCAATTCTCTGATCCTTTTGACTGAGTCGATATCACTCTTAACTTCTTCAACTTCCCTGATCTGAAACTTTTCTCCGTCGTAAAATGGGCAGAAAGCACATCTGTTCCAGGAACAGTTGCGAGTAGGTCTGATCAAAAGAGAACGAGAACC